>CAYVMM010000011.1:0-20634 GCA_964452535.1 uncultured Gammaproteobacteria bacterium
CCCCGGGGGCTTTTTTTGGGCCTCATAAGGGTAGGAAAAAGGATGAGCGTTGCTCGGGAACATCTCGATACTCAAGGATTTAAGCAAGCATTGACTGATGCTGGGGCATGGTCCAAAGCCCTTCGGGTATTAGAAAGCGTGGGTTCCACCAATGACGAGCTGCGCCAATGGGCCGAGGCGGATGCCCCTGACTGGGCCGTGGTGGTAGCGGAGGTCCAGACTGCTGGCCGGGGACGGCGTGGCCGAAGCTGGGCTTCGCCCCCTGGCCAAAACCTTTATCTCAGCCTGAGGTCTCCCGTACTGTCGGATTCTGGGTTATGGCCTTGTTTGCCGATCCTCGCGGCTGTAGCTGTCGCTGACACCCTCAGTGGTAGCGGTGTGGACGTCCACCTGAAATGGCCAAACGATTTGCTTGCCCCATCTGGGGCCAAGCTCGGCGGGATCTTGGTGGAAAGGGTGGGGGGAAGGCGAGAGGTAGCTGTGATTGGGATTGGCCTCAACGTCAACGCTCGGGCCGAAGACTTGGTGGATGGCGCAACATCCCTTCGGCTTGCTTATCAGCGAGTCTGGAACCGGAACCGGCTTGCTGGTCGGTTGGTGGCCAGTCTGCAGAGCCGGTGGCAAATCCTGATTGAGCAGGGGTTTGCTCCCTTGGCCCAGGCTTGGACTCAGCGAGCCCTTTGGCTTGGGGAGCAAGTGCAGATTATAGGGGAGTCCGGCGAGCTGACGGGACGGCTGAGGGGTATCGACGAATTGGGCAGGCTTTGCCTAAGTACCCGCGAAGGCCAGCGGCTGTTGGCTTCGGGTGAGGTAAGCTTGCGCCCGAAAGAGTAGTAAGGGAAGGGATGGCCTGGGTTCTCGCAGTGGACACCGGCAATACCGTGACCCGTCTAGCAGCGGTGGCTAATGGGGAGGTGCTAGCCTTGGCCCGGCTACCGACAAGGGCTACCGATTTTCCGGATCTGGTTGCTGGTTTTGTCGAAAGAATCAGGGCGGGACGCAATAAGCCTGCTTTGGCTGTTGGGATTAGCTGTGTGGTCCCGGAGTTGACGGCGATCCTCGAAGAGGCTGTGGTCGATTCGGGAGGAGTTGTTGTAACCATTGGGCCGGAGAATGGCACGGGTTTAGTAACCGCGTACCGGCCCCTCGAAGCTCTCGGGTCGGATCGTTTTGCCAACGCGATGGCTGCCTGGGAATGCTTGGGGGCTCCGTGTATTGCGGTGGACCTGGGAACAGCCCTAACGGTGGAGGTGGTGGATACGGAAGCGGTACTGCGCGGCGGAGTTCTCTTTCCAGGATTAGAGGCCGCGAATGCGGCGCTGGTCGGTTCCACTGCCCGTCTTGCCCCGCTTTCGCTTTGCCAACGGGTCGGAGTCATTGGGGGATCCACGGCAGCCGGGATCGCTGCCGGTTTGGGGTACGGGTTTCCGGCCCTAATTGAGGGCCTGCTGGCGCGAATTCGGGAAGAACTCAGTTACGAGGCGCCCGGGGTACTGACAGGAGGCGGGGTTCGCTCATTGGCCATTCTACCGCAGGGAATCCAGCTCTGGGACCCTCACCTGACCCTACGCGGCGTAGCAAGCCTTGCTGGTGCATCGCTTGCCAGAGGATTGCATGCTTAACAAATCCTATTCAGTGCTCCTTTGTGAAGGAGGGGACATCAAAAGAACTGTGCTTGACAGAGGCCGAGCTGGGCGGTAACTTTCCTTCCCCCTCAAGGAGGGGTACCCAAGCGGTCAAAGGGAGCAGACTGTAAATCTGCCGGCTTACGCCTTCGGGGGTTCGAATCCTCCCCCCTCCACCAGATAGCCCTGGAAGCTTACCCTAGGAGGAGATGGCGGCTTCGGAAGCGGATTGACGGGTCCTCCCTCCTGGGCCGGGGTTGGTTTTGATCTGTTGCCCACGTAGCTCAGCCGGTAGAGCACACCCTTGGTAAGGGTGAGGTCCCTGGTTCAAATCCGGGCGTGGGCACCACGCATGTCCCTTAAGCCTCTAATGAAGTCAGCGCATTAGTATGGCCACAAGCTTTGGCGAGAACCCTAGAGGAGCCCTCCGGACCTTTGCTTGGGACAGATTGGGGCGGCGGCTTCATGGACGCTGCTAGGCTTAGGTTGGCTCACGGTCCGTGCTGCGGTGGCATGCCATATTATCAGGGGGAGCTAGGTCTTTCGGGGGTGGCGGGGATTGAGAAAAAAGGCTCACTGGCCGCTAAAAGGGTAGTCTAGGAGCGAATTCGGAAGCAAAGTTGGGGACATCGTGCTTCTTCCGGACTTAGTTCAGTGAGATTTGTGGCTCCTTCAGCTGCTTGGGCTGTTGATTACGCCTACGTTTTCGGGCACTGATTTTGGCTCATGACTAGTAACCGGAATTCGCCGCACGGGCTGGAAAAGGGAGAAGTTGATGGCCAAGGAGAAGTTTGAGCGGAAGAAGCCGCACATCAATGTGGGCACGATTGGTCATGTGGACCATGGGAAGACGACGTTAACGGCGGCGATGACGCAGGTTTTATCGCGTTGGGGGGGAGAGACGCGCCAATTTTCGGACATTGACAACGCGCCGGAGGAGCGGGAGCGGGGGATCACGATTGCGACGGCGCATGTGGAGTATGAGACGGAGAACCGGCATTACGCGCATGTGGATTGCCCGGGGCATGCGGACTACGTCAAGAACATGATCACCGGGGCGGCGCAGATGGACGGGGCGATTCTGGTAGTCTCGGCGGCGGATGGGCCGATGCCGCAGACGCGGGAGCACATCTTGTTGGCGCGCCAGGTGGGGGTGCCGCAGATTGTGGTGTATTTAAACAAGGCGGACATGGTGGACGATCCCGAGCTGTTAGAGCTAGTGGAGATGGAAGTTCGGGAGCTATTGGACGAGTACGAGTTTGATGGGGACAACACGCCGGTGGTAGTGGGTTCGGCGCTCAAGGCTTTGGAGGGAGACGAAGGCGAGCTGGAGGGGATTGCCAAGTTAGCGCAGGCGATGGACGAAGCCATTCCGGAGCCGGAGCGGCCGGTGGATCAGGAGTTTTTGCTGCCGATTGAGGACGTCTTTTCGATCTCCGGTCGGGGCACGGTGGTAACCGGTCGCGTGGAGCGGGGCCGGATCCACGTGGGGGACGAAGTAGAGATCGTGGGGTTGCGGGAGACGCGCAAGACCACGGTGACCGGGGTTGAGATGTTCCGCAAGATGCTGGACGAAGGCGAGGCGGGTGACAACGTGGGGTGTTTGTTGCGGGGAGTCAAGCGCAACGAGGTGGAGCGCGGGCAGGTACTGGCCAAGCCGGGCTCGATCACGCCGCACACGCGCTTTCAATGCGAGGTCTACGTGCTGAAGAAGGAAGAAGGGGGGCGGCACACGCCATTCTTTAGTGGGTATCGGCCGCAATTCTATTTTCGGACCACGGATGTGACCGGGACCTGCAGTCTGCCGGAGGGGACCGAGATGGTGATGCCGGGGGATAATGTGACCCTGGAGGTCAATCTGATTGCCCCCATTGCCATGGAAGAGGGACTCCGGTTCGCGATCCGCGAGGGCGGCCGCACCGTCGGCGCCGGCGTCGTCGCTAAAATCTTGGAGTGAAACCCTTCTAGGCCTCGGGGCGTGCTATGCGTGAGCTCCTGAGTTTTGCCTGCAATCAATGCGGGCGACGAAACTATACGGGAGATAAGAATAAGCGGAATACCCCTGAAAAACTGGAATTCCGCAAGTATTGTCCGTTTTGTCGGGTGCACACTGTGCACCGAGAGGATAAGATCAAATAGGGCTGTTGAGCGAACTCTGCACGATGGATTTCTTTCTAGGCCAGTAGCTCGAATCGGCAGAGCGACGGACTCCAAATCCGTAGGTTGGGGGTTCGAGTCCCTCCTGGCCTGCCATTTTCGCCCTCTTAGGGTTCCTTGCGGATTGTAGCTTGGGCAAGGGTCCATATCTGAGCTGATGGTGATGGATAAGGACAAGGCAAAAATTTCTACGGCCGCTATCCTTTTTGCTCTGGGAGTTTTGGGCTATTACCTGCTTCCGCTGCGTAGCTCCGGCTCTCAGGTGGGGAGCTTGGCGTTGGGGACGGTCTTAGGAGTAGGGCTTTATGCTACCACTGAGCAGTTCGCTCGCTTCCGAGAGTTCATTCGTAAGGCCCGAGCCGAACTAAGCCGGGTAGTCTGGCCTAGTCGTCAGGAAACCATCCAGACTACGACTGTGGTGATTCTTATGGTGCTTTTTGTTGGAGCATTTTTGTGGATAGTAGATTGGGTGGTTTTCTCAGCGGTTCGCCTTGTTATGGGGTAAATGGGTCGGCTCGCTAATGATTAGAACGGCCCATAGGAGGCCCCGCCGATGGCAAAGCAGTGGTACGTCGTACATGCCTATTCCGGTTATGAGAAAAAGGCTCAGGCCATGCTAAAAGAGGCCATTCGGCAGGCTGGGATGGAGGACCAGTTTGGTGAAATCCTTGTGCCAACTGAGGAAGTGCTAGATGTCTCAGGTGGATCTAAGGGGGTTGCTGAGCGCAAAATTTATCCCGGTTATCTCCTTGTGGAAATGGAAATGGATGAGCATACCTGGCACCTTGTCAAAAGTGTGCCCCGTATCACGGGTTTTGTGGGCGGGGAAGCTGGCCAGCCTCGCCCCCTCCCTAAAAAAGACGTGGAAGACATATTTCGTCAAATCAAGGAAGGGATGGAAAAGCCCAAGCCTAAGGTGGAGTTTAGTGTGGGTGAGGCTGTTCATGTTATTGCAGGGCCCTTTTCGGGATTCAATGGCGTGGTTGAGGAAGTCAACTACGAAAAGAATACGATTCAAGCCTCAGTAACGATATTTGGCCGGCCCACGCCGGTTGAGCTGGAATTCTCCCAAGTGGAGAAAGCCTAGCTTTGGAGGATCCCTAAGACGAGTTCGCCTGTGAGCTGTGTCCTGCGAGGAGTCCCATGGCGAAAAGGATCGAAGCGTATATCAAATTGGAGGTGCCGGCGGGTCAGGCTCAGCCAGCCCCCCCAGTGGGCCCAGCCTTAGGTCAGCATGGGCTCAATATCATGGAGTTCTGTAAGACCTTCAATGCCCAGACTCAAGATCAAGAGCAAGGGCTGCCGATCCCGGTGGTGATTACCGTCTTCAGTGACAAATCCTTCACCTTTGAGACCAAAACACCACCAGCCCCTATTCTCCTCAAGAAAGCGGCAGGGATCCAGAAAGGCAGTGCTACTCCCCTTACCCATAAAGTGGGCAAGGTGACTCACCAACAGATTGAAGAGATTGCTCAAACTAAGTTACCCGATCTCAATACGAGGGATCTAGCAACCGCCTGCACTATGATCGAAGGGACCGCCCGCTCTATGGGCATTGAGGTTGAGGGTTAGGAGTGCGTTATGGCTAAACGGGGAAAGCGTATTACGGACCTCCGGAGGTGGGTAAAAAGGGATGAGGATTACGAGCTTCAGGAGGCCGTACATTTGATAAAAGAAACCGGTAAAGCGCACTTCGACGAATCGGTCGATGTGGCCTTCAATCTTGGCATCGACCCCCGCAAGGCTGATCAGATGGTTCGCGGTTCAGTAACCCTCCCTAACGGGACAGGAAAGAGCGTTCGGGTCCTGGTATTTGCCGAAGGGGATAAGGCTGAAGAGGCGCGGGAAGCGGGGGCTGATTACGTGGGGTTGGAGGATCTCGCCGAGTGGATCAAAGGTGGTTGGACGGAATTTGATCGAGCGGTTGCCGTTCCCGATGCTATGCGGGTGGTAGGCCAGCTTGGCCAAATCTTGGGACCGCGAGGGCTAATGCCTAACCCCAAGGTGGGTACTGTTACCGAGGAGATCGCGGAAGTAGTCCGTCAGATCAAAGCCGGTCAGGTAGAATACCGCGCCGACCGCGGGGGCGTGGTCCATATGCCGGTAGGCCGAATCAGCTTCAAAGAAAGCGCCCTTATCGAGAATCTGGAGGCGGCCACGGAGGCCTTGGTGCGGGCAAAACCGGCCACGGCCAAGGGGCGCTACCTAAAAAAGATTTCCCTATCCACGACCATGGGGCCCGGTATCCCAGTGGAGACCTCCTTCGCCCGCCTTTAGTGGAGCATAAAAAACAGCAAGCGAGATCGAACGGAATCGATACCTTCCTTTAATGGAGTGCTAGGAGCGTATCATCCTGATTATGGTGGGATGAAGCGTAGACTTAGTACGCTCATGTGAGTGGACCTCGCGCTTAACCACTTAAGCAGTAACAGACATCCTTGTGCTCGTTGAATCCCATAAGTCCCGTCTTGCCCCACCAGAAATAATGGGCAGGAGAAGAGGCGAGCCGCTTACGAGCCGCTTACAAGACGAGCCTGACGAGAGGCCGGCCCTATCCGCGATTTCCTTTCTTTCGAATCCAATGGACCCTGGAAGGGATACGGATCGGACCGCAGGATACCCAAGGAGGTTCGAGGAGTGCTGAATCTGGAAGAGAAAAAGGCGGTGGTTGCCGACCTTAGGGCCCGCTCGTCTTCGGCCCAGGCTGCAGTCTTAGCCGATTACCGGGGTCTAACCGCTAGGGAAATGGACGAGCTGCGGGATCGATTACGGGCGAATGGGGTATTCTTTCGAGTGGTCAAGAACAATCTGGCTAGGCGGGCGGTGGAGGGAACCAATATGGAGCCTCTAACCGAGCACTTGAGCGGGCCGAGTGCCTTAGCCTTGGCTGACGATCCCGTTGCCGCTGCCAAGACGCTGACGCAGTTCGCCCGGGAACATGTTGAACTGGAGATCAAGGCAGGCGTTCTGGAAGGTAAAGCCTTAGATGCTCAGGGCCTGGAATCCCTTGCTAAGTTGCCTGATCGCCAAGGGCTGCTTACCCAGGTAGCGGTCGGTTTGAATGCCCCTATTATCAAGCTGGCGCGTAGCCTCAACGAGGTCCCAGCGCGGTTCGCTCGGGCCCTAGCCGCGGTTCGTGATCAGAGGGAGTAGGGTGGAGCTGCCTGAGACTGGCCGGTTAATTGGAAACCTAGTGACGCTTACGGGAAGGGAGCAACGGAATGAATCGGGAAGAAATCCTCTCCGCCATTGAGAACATGACTGTCCTCGAGCTGTCCGAATTAGTAAAGGCCATTGAAGAGAAATTTGATGTTTCTGCCGAGGCACCCGCGGCTGTGGCTGCAGCTCCTGCCGGGGGTGGCGAGGCAGCTCAGGCGGAAGAGAAGGACGAATTTGATGTCGTTCTCACCGGCGAAGGCGAAAAGAAGGTTCAGACTATTAAGGTCCTTCGAGAGGTTACCGGTCTGGGGTTGAAGGAGGCGAAGGAAACAGTCGAGAGCCTGCCTGCCACTCTGCGCGAAGGGGTGACCAAAGAGGAAGCCGAAGAGATCAAGGCCAAGATGGAAGAGGCCGGGGCTCCTATAGAGCTCAAGTAGAGCTTCAATCATCCCGCCCAAACTACCAGTGATCTGCATGGATGGGTAGCAACTAGCGGCCCAGTGGAGAGGGGGTTGCCGGTTGCCCCTAATTACTATCCATTGCCATTTTTCCTGGGATGGATCTTGCCTTCCACCTCCCGTCAGGAGGCGCTATGTACTCCCTTACCGAGAAAAAGCGGATCCGGAAAAATTTCGGCAAGAACCCTACCATTCGGCAGGTCCCGTATCTGCTGGAGACCCAGGTAGCGTCTTACCAGCGATTTCTCCAGGCCGAAAAAGCGCCGGAGGAGCGGGCATTGGATGGCCTGGAAGGCGTTTTCCGCTCGGTCTTTCCCATCCAGGATCAGAGCGGAAAGGCTTCGCTTGAGTATGTGAGCTACGAGTTTGGAGAGCCCGCCTTTGATGAGCGGGAGTGTCAACAGTGGGGCCTGACTTATTCCCGGCCCTTGAACGCCAGGCTGCGCCTTGCCGTCTACGATAAAGACGAAGGAACGGGAAGCAAAACGGTACGGGATGTCAAGGAGCAGGAGGTTTATCTAGGCGAGATTCCCTGGCAAACGGAACGGGGTACTTTCATTGTCAATGGCACTGAGCGGGTAATCGTTTCCCAGCTTACTCGTAGCCCCGGGGTGTTTTTCTCCCACGATCGAGGGCAAACCCACAGCTCTGGGAAGCTGTTGTATAACGCTCGAGTTATCCCTTACCGGGGCTCCTGGCTCGATTTTGAGTTTGATCCCAAAGATCATCTGTATGCCCGTATCGATCGCCGCCGCAAGCTGCCGGCGACGGTGCTGCTTCGGGCACTGGGCTTTTCCGATGAGGAGATGCTGGATCTGTTCTTCGAGCGAGAAAGCTTCCGACTTCTGGAAGGTCAGATCCGAATGAGGTTGATCCCTGAACGGCTTCAGGGACTTAAATCGCCTTTTGAGTTGCTTGATCCTGACAATGGTGAGCTACTGCTAATGGTTGGTCAGAAAGTGACCCGGCGACGAGTAGAGCAGCTCAAGGAGGCTGGCATCACAGAAGTAACCGTCCCCGAAGGATTCTTGCTGGGCAAGCTCCTTGCCCATGATATTCCCGATACTGAGACCGGAGAGGTGATCGCAAGCGCCAATGACGAGATTACCGAGGAGCTCTTGGAGCGCTTGCGCGAGGCTGGGATTGAGGAGGTGGAGACCCTCTACATCAATGAGATCGATTGCGGTCCTTACCTTTCGGAGACATTGCGCCTGGATCACACAACGACCCAGGCTGAGGCTCAGATCGAGATCTACCGCATGATGCGGCCCGGTGAGCCGCCCACCGAGGAAACGGCCGCTAATCTCTTTAACAACTTATTCTTTAATCCGGATCGTTACGATCTCTCGGATGTCGGGCGGATGAAGTTCAACCGTCGCCTCAACCGAGAAAGTGACGAAGGCCCAGGGGTTCTCTCGTCCGAGGACATTATCGAGGTCATGCGGCTGTTAATTGGCCTGAAGAACGGTTTCGGGGACGTTGACGATATTGATCACTTGGGTAATCGCCGAGTTCGTTCCGTGGGCGAGCTGGCTGGGGAGCAGTTCCGGATTGGTCTGGTGCGCATGGAGCGAGCCGTTAAGGAGCGTATGGCACTGGCGGATGTCGACGACCTAATGCCCAAGAAGCTGGTCAATGCCAAGCCGGTCTCGGCAGCGGTCAAGGAGTTCTTCGGCTCCAGTCAGCTTTCCCAATTTATGGACCAAACCAATCCGTTATCGGAGGTTACCCACAAACGCCGAGTTTCGGCTTTGGGACCAGGGGGATTGTCCCGAGAGCGGGCTGGCTTCGAGGTTCGGGATGTCCATCCGACGCACTATGGCCGAATTTGTCCCATTGAGACACCTGAGGGGCCAAATATTGGCCTGATCAATTCCTTGTCCACTTATGCCCGGAGTAACAAGTACGGTTTCCTGGAAACGCCCTACCGGCGGGTCCGGGCGGGCCAGCCTACCACTGAAGTGGATTACCTCTCCGCTATTGAAGAGGGCAATTACGTCATCGCGCAGGCCAATGCCCCAGTGGACGAGGAGGGCTACCTGGAGGCGGATCTGATTTCTTGTCGCCACCGCGGTGAGTCGACGTTGGCTCGACCTGATCAAGTGGAATACATGGACGTCTCGCCCAAGCAGATCGTTTCAGTGGCGGCTTCGCTTCTGCCTTTTCTGGAGCATGATGACACCAGCCGAGCCCTCATGGGAGCCAATATGCAACGCCAGGCAGTGCCCACTATTCGCTCCGATAAACCCTTAGTGGGTACGGGCATGGAGCGTCGCGTGGCGGTCGACAGTGGGGTCGCAGTAGCTGCCCGCCGTGGCGGGGTGTTGGAATCCGTGGATGCGAGTCGGCTCGTGGTTCGGGTTAATGACGACGAAACCAAGCCGGGAGAGCCCGGGGTGGACATCTACAATCTGATCAAGTACAGCCGTTCTAACCAAAATACCTGTATTAACCAAAAGCCCCTGGTGCATGCTGGAGAGCGGATCGAGGCTGGGGACGTGATAGCCGATGGTCAAAGTACGGATATGGGCGAGCTTGCCCTGGGCCAGAATATGATGGTGGCTTTCATGTCTTGGGGGGGGTACAACTTTGAAGATTCTATCCTGGTTTCTGAACGGGTAGTTCAAGAGGATCGGTTTACCTCCATCCATGTTGAATCCTTCTCGGTGATGGCCCGGGATACCAAGCTAGGGGCCGAAGAGATTACCCGGGATATCCCCAATGTCAATGAAGAGGCCCTAGCCGATCTCGATGAGGCAGGAATTATCCGTATCGGGGCCGAGGTGAACCCGGGTGATATCCTGGTCGGTAAGGTAACACCTAAGGGTGAGACTCAGCTCACACCCGAGGAGAAGCTGCTTCGAGCGATCTTTGGGGAAAAGGCCTCCGATGTGAAGGATACCTCGCTGAGGGCCCCTACTGGCGTGTCCGGCACGGTTATTGATGTCCAAGTCTTTACCTCGGAAGGCGTGGAGAAGGGGGCCCGCGCTCAAGCCATCGAGGAAGAGGAACTGGAGCGCGTCCAAAGGGATCTGGAGACCCAATATCGCATTGTGGAAGATGATGCCTATTCCCGATTGGAATCTCTGTTGGTGGGCAAGGTAGCCGATGGCGGACCCGATCTGGAGTCAGGCAAGAAAGTTACCAAGTCCTATCTGCAGTCCCTCTCGCGCTCGCGCTGGTTCGAAGTGCAAATGCGCAATGAGGATGTCAATGCCCAAGTGGAGAAGATCCAGGAGCATCTCGAGCACCAGCGAGCCCTGAGGGATCAGCGCTTAGAGGAAAAACGGGAGAAATTGACCTCCGGTGATGAGCTTTCCCCCGGAGTGCTCAAGATGGTGAAAGTTTTCGTGGGGGTGAAGCGTCCTTTGCAGCCGGGGGACAAAATGGCTGGGCGCCACGGGAACAAGGGGCTAATCTCTAAGATTATGCCTCAAGAGGATATGCCCTTTCTGGAGGATGGTACCCCAGTGGATGTGGTGCTGAGTCCGCTCGGTGTGCCTTCCCGGATGAATGTGGGGCAAATCCTAGAGACCCATCTAGGATGGGCAGCCAAAGTCTTAGGGCTGCAAATCGGGCACTTGCTCGATGAGAATGGCAACTGTTCTGACCTTCGCGAGTTCCTGGAAACGATCTATGATCAGCAGGGCGAACGCCAAGCCCTCGTAGGCATGGCCGATGAGGAGGTAATCTCGTTGGCCCAGAACCTTCGATCCGGCGTTCCGGCAGCAACGCCCGTATTCGACGGTGCCGATGAAGGGGAGATCAAAACCCTGATGGAACGGGCGAGCTTGCCCCGCTCGGGCCAAGTTTCCCTCTATGATGGTCGTACTGGAGAGCGGTTCGATCGACCGGTGACGGTAGGCTACATGTACATCCTCAAGCTCCATCACCTTGTGGACGACAAGATCCACGCTCGATCCACCGGCCCTTACTCCTTGGTGACCCAGCAGCCATTAGGGGGTAAGGCTCAGTTCGGGGGCCAACGCTTCGGCGAAATGGAGGTCTGGGCCCTGGAAGCCTACGGTGCTGCCTATACGCTCCAGGAGATGCTAACCATTAAGTCCGATGATGTGGCTGGTCGCACTGCAGCCTACGAGTCCCTGGTAAAGGGCGACGACAATTTCCAACCAGGGATCCCGGAGTCCTTTAACGTTCTGCTCCGGGAGCTCCGAGCTCTGGCTATCGACGTCGAGCTGGAGTGAGCAGCGCTCGTGGATTGGCCAGATGAGCCAGCGAGCGCCGGATTCCCGGTTTCGGAGGACTGTCCGGCAGCTCCATCCAGGCGTTCCTACGCCAAGGAGGATGATCTTGAAGGACATCATGAACCTGTTTAAGCAGAACAACCAGCAGCTCGATTTTGAGGGGGTGCGTATTGGCATCGCTTCTCCGGAGCAAATCCGGTCCTGGTCCTTTGGGGAGGTTAAGAAGCCGGAGACCATCAATTATCGAACTTTCAAGCCCGAGCGGGATGGCTTGTTCTGTGCCAAGATCTTCGGGCCGGTCCGTGATTATGAATGCAACTGTGGCAAATACAAACGGCTTAAGCATCGCGGCGTCGTATGCGAGAAATGCGGGGTAGAGGTTATCCAGTCCAAGGTGCGTCGGGAACGGATGGGCCATATCGATCTGGCTGCCCCTGTAGCTCATATTTGGTTCTTGAAGTCCCTGCCTTCGCGCATGGGGCTGTTGCTTGGCATGACCCTCAAGGAGCTAGAGCGCGTCCTGTACTTTGAATCCTACGTCGTTACTGATCCCGGTATGACCCCCTTGGAGCGAGGGCAGCTGCTCACCGACGAGCAATACCTTGACGCCGTCGAGGAGTACGGGGATGAGTTCACTGCCCGGATGGGCGCCGAGGCCATTCGCGATATGCTGCGGGAGATCGACCTGGAGTCCGAGGCCCTCCAGCTGCGAGAGGAGCTGGAAGAGACCCGGTCTGAGGCCAAGCGCAAGAAGGTGGCGAAGCGCCTCAAGACAGTGGAGGCTTTTCTCCATTCCGGGAATCGGCCTGAATGGATGATCCTCGAGGTCCTGCCGATTATCCCGCCGGAGCTTCGTCCGCTTGTTCCACTTGATGGAGGACGGTTTGCAACCTCCGATCTGAACGACCTTTACCGGCGAGTCATCAACCGTAACAATCGTCTGAAGCGGCTGCTTGATCTCAAGGCTCCTGACATCATTGTTCGCAATGAGAAGCGGATGCTCCAGGAGGCGGTGGATGCCCTTCTAGACAATGGGCGACGCGGTAAGGTTATGACGGGCCCCAACAAGCGTCCCTTGAAATCCCTTGCGGATATGATCAAAGGCAAGCAAGGGCGCTTCCGCCAAAATATGCTGGGCAAGCGGGTGGATTACTCCGGTCGTTCCGTGATCGTGGTGGGTCCGGAGCTTAAGCTTCATCAGTGCGGCTTGCCCAAAAAGATGGCCCTAGAGCTGTTCAAGCCCTTTATCTACAACAAGCTCGAGTCCCGAGGTCACGCCACTACCATCAAAGCCGCTAAGAAGATGGTGGATCAGGAACGGCCTGAAGTCTGGGACATTCTAGAGGATGTCATCCGGGAGCATCCGGTCCTGCTCAATCGGGCACCCACCCTCCATCGGTTGGGGATCCAGGCCTTTGAGCCGGTCCTTACTGAGGGGAAAGCGATTCAGCTCCACCCCTTGGTGTGTGTCTCCTACAACGCCGATTTCGATGGTGATCAGATGGCGGTCCATGTGCCGCTATTTACGGAGGCTCAAATGGAGTCCCGGGTGCTCATTATGAGCTCCAATAATATCCTGGGTCCAGCCAATGGCGAGCCCATTATCTCACCTACCCAGGACATTGTACTGGGTCTGTACTATATGACCCGCGAAGCGGTGAATACGACCGGCGAGGGAGCGATCTTCCGTGATGTGGATGAAGTCCACCGCGCCTACCATAACGGTTCTGTGGATCTTCAGGCCCGGATCGAGGCCCGTATTCGTGGTAGCCGGGTAACCACTACCGTTGGGCGTGCTCTGCTTGCTGACTTGCTCCCTGATGAGCTGGATTTCGACATGGTCAACCGAGTCTTGGACAAGAAGGCCATTGGGGCCTTAGTCAAGGCTTGCTATCGGCGAGCAGGTCTTAAGAGCACGGTGATCTTCTCGGATCAGCTTATGTATACCGGTTTCCACTTTGCTACCCGCTCGGGTACTTCCTTTGGCCTCGACGATATGGTCATTCCAGAAGAGAAGCCGCAGTTATTGGAAGCTGCGCAAGCGGAGGTCAAGGAGATCTACCAACAGTATACTGACGGTTTGGTAACCAATTCGGAGCGGTATAACAAAGTCATCGATGTCTGGGCCCATACCAATGACAAGGTTGCTGAGCGCATGATGGAGGGCCTGGGTAAAGAGAAGGCCGTTGATGCTAACGGCAACGAGGTGGAGCAGGAATCCTTTAACTCCATCTTCATGATGGCGGATTCGGGAGCTCGCGGGTCAGCGCAGCAGATTCGACAGCTAGCCGGTATGCGGGGACTTATGGCCAAGCCCGACGGCTCCATTATCGAAGCTCCCATTACGGCCAATTTCCGGGAAGGCCTCAATGTGCTGCAGTACTTTATCTCTACGCATGGGGCTCGCAAGGGGCTGGCCGATACCGCCTTGAAAACTGCCAATTCGGGTTACCTTACCCGCCGACTCGTGGATGTGGCGCAAAGCTGTGTGGTTGTGGAAGAAGACTGCGGTACGGATCAGGGGATTACCATGGCGCCCCTTGTGGAGGGCGGGGATATGGTAGAGCCTTTGTCCGAGCGCGTCCTCGGTCGGGTTACCGTGGACCCGGTCTACCACCCCCATTCTGATTGGGTCCTCTTCGAGCAAGGGGTCTTATTGGGTGAGGACGAGGTGGAGCAGCTCGACGAGCTCGGTGTGGACCAGGTGCTCGTTCGCTCGGTGATCACGTGTGAGTCTCGGAAGGGAGTTTGCGCCCTATGCTATGGTCGCGATCTTGCCCGTGGTGGCCGGATCAATATTGGCGAGGCAGTGGGAATTATTGCCGCCCAGAGTATCGGTGAGCCAGGAACCCAGCTCACCATGCGGACTTTCCACATCGGTGGCGCAGCCTCCCGGTCAGCAGAGCAAGCCTCTCAGGAGACCAAATATGGGGGATATGTACGGTTCGAAAATCTCAAAACGGTGACCGATCGTAATGATCGATTGGTCGTGGTTTCCCGCAATGGGGAGCTAACCGTGAATGAGGAGACCGGCCGCGAGCGCGAACGGTACAAGGTTCCCTACGGGGCTACCTTAAATGTGGAAGAGGGGGCTGCCGTAGAGACCGGAGCTACCCTCGCTGAGTGGGATCCTTATACGGTGCCCATATTGACCGAGGTCGAAGGAACCGCCCGGTTTGAGGAGATCGAGTCCGGTACCACTGCGACACAGCAAGTGGATGAAGTAACCGGCCTTTCCTTGTTGCAGGTGACCGATGTCAGTGGCCCTAAGGGCCGGGATATGCGGCCTCGAATCGAGCTAGTGGATGCCAATGATGAGCCTGTGAAGATCCCGGGAACCGATCTTCCCGCACGCTACTATCTGCCCGCTGGAGCGATCATCAACGTCAATGACCAGGACGATCTGGCCCCTGGGGACGTTCTTGCCCATCTTCCGCGGGAGACTTCCAAGACTAAGGATATTACCGGCGGCTTGCCACGGGTGGCCGAGCTCTTTGAGGCCCGTCGGCCGAAGGAGAACGCGATCCTCGCCGAGGAGGATGGCATTGTTGCCTTTGGCAAAGATACCAAAGGCAAGCGGCGGGTTTTGGTCCGCACAACGGAAGGTCAGGAGCAAGAGTACCTTATCCCCAAAGGGCGTCGGATCGCGGTCAACGAGGGGGATCGGGTTCGTCCGGGGGACCCCATCGTAGACGGAACCCCTGTGCCCCAGGACATCCTAAACATCTTAGGCACTGAGGCCCTGGCTCGCTATGTTGTGGACGAGGTCCAGCAAGTCTATCGTCTCCAGGGCGTTAAGTTAAACGACAAGCATATCGAGATCATTGTCCGGCAGATGCTGCGACGCCAGGAGGTTGTCGAGGCGGGAGACTCGTCCTTCCTGGAGGGGGATCAAGTCGATCGCGGCCTCTTAGAGGCGGAGAACGATAAGCTCCGCGCTCAGGACAAAGCCGAGGCCGTAGGTCAGCCTTTGCTGCTTGGGCTAACCAAGGCCAGCTTGTCCACCGACTCTTTCATCTCTGCCGCTTCCTTCCAGGAAACCACGCGAGTCCTTACTGAGGCTGCGATGGAAGGCCGTATTGACTACTTGATGGGGCTCAAGGAGAACCTCATTGTAGGTCAGCTTATTCCAGCTGGAACGGGGCTAGCTTATCATGAAAAGCGCCGTTCGGAGCGCCATCGGCAGACCGAGGCCGAGTCTGTCTCACAGGAGCCCGAAAGGGTGGAATCGACCGAGGACGCCAGCGCTCAACAGGTTTAAGCAGTAAACCTGGCCCACAAGAATGGGACGCCTTTTTAAGAGGTTTTTCGTCCCGGCGGGCGTTTCCGAGGGAAAACGCGGACAGCGTCGTTGACAAGATTGTTTTTCGGAGGCTACAATCTTTGCCTTTCCGCAGGGGGGAACCCCTCCAGCGCATTTTTTAGTCGAGGCTCGAGGAGTAGCATGCCGACCATCAACCAGCTCGTGCGCAAGCGGCGTAAAACGGTTAAGGAAAAAAGCAATACGCCAGCGCTGGATGTGTGTCCCCAGCGCCGAGGAGTTTGCACACGGGTCTATACTGCTACTCCTAAAAAACCGAACTCGGCACTGCGGAAGGTGGCGAGGGTGCGGCTGACCAACGGCAAGGAAGTAAGCACCTATATCCCTGGGGAAGGCCATAATTTGCAGGAGCACTCCGTGGTCTTGGTGCGGGGTGGACGAGTCAAGGACCTGCCCGGTGTGCGCTATCACGTCGTCCGAGGGGCATTGGACGCGGCAGGAGTCAGAAACCGTCGGCAAGGTCGATCCAAGTACGGCACCCGTCGGCCCAAGTAAGGGGAGCGGATTATGCCCAGGAGACGGGAGGTACCTAAGCGGGAGGTGCTTCCGGACCCTAAATATGGGTCCAAGCCGGTGGCAAAGTTTATCAATCATCTAATGCGCGATGGCAAGAAGTCGAAGGCAGAGGGCATCCTTTACGGTGCCTTCGACCGAATCCGCGATTCTCGACGGGAAGACCCGGTGGAGGTGTTCGAAACGGCTTTGGACAATGTTCGTCCGGTGGTAGAGGTAAAAAGCCGACGCGTGGGTGGAGCTACCTATCAGGTCCCTGTGGAGGTCCGGTCCCAGCGCCGCACTGCCTTGGCTATGCGTTGGCTAGTTCAGTATGCCCGCAGGCGCTCAGAGAAATCCATGACCCATCGGTTGGCTGGGGAGCTCTTAGAGGCTGCCGATGGCCGGGGGGGTGCAGTGCGCAAGCGGGAAGAGACCCACAAGATGGCCGAGGCTAATAAGGCCTTCGCTCACTATCGCTGGTAGTCCCTGGCGTCCCTACTTCGCTTCCCAAAAAGCGAGAGCTAGCCGATCGACTCCGGGAGGAACAAGCCGCCTGAGGGTGCGCTTGGGGGCGCTGGCCCGGGAATTTAATTGCTCAAGTACGAAGAGGCAGCCGCCGTGGCTAGGAAAACCCCCATCGAGCGCTATCGCAATATTGGTATTGCCGCCCATATCGATGCTGGCAAAACCACTGCCACAGAGCGTGTGCTGTTCTATACCGGCATCTCCCACAAAATCGGGGAGGTGCACGATGGCGCTGCGGTGATGGACTGGATGGAGCAAGAGCAGGAGCGGGGTATTACGATCACCTCGGCCGCTACAACCTGTTTCTGGCGCGGTATGGAGCAGCAATTCCCCGAGCACCGCATTAATATCATTGATACTCCGGGGCACGTTGATTTCACCGTTGAGGTAGAGCGCTCGCTACGGGTACTGGATGGCGCCATTGCCGTTTTCTGCGGCGTAGGGGGGGTGGAGCCCCAATCGGAGACGGTTTGGCGCCAGGCCAACAAATACCGTGTTCCTCGCATGGCGTTTGTTAACAAGCTAGATCGAATGGGGGCTGACTTTTTTAATGTATTAAAGGAGATGCAGGATAATCTTGGCGCTCGTCCTATCCCGATAACCTTGCCTATTGGCTCGGGGGAGAGCTTCGAAGGCGTAGTGGATCTCCTGCGGATGCAGGCGATCCACTGGGATGAGGCCACGCTGGGAGCTAATTTCGCTGCGCTCGATATCCCCCGAGAGCTGGGGGAACAGGCTCAGTATTACCGGGAGATACTCCTAGAGGCGGCGGCTGAAGCCGACGAGGACCTAATGGAGAAATACCTCGAAGAGGGCGAGCTTGCCCCTGATGAGGTAATACAGGGGCTGCGCAAGGGGTGCCTGGCTCTAGATATTGTGCCGGTCTATTGTGGAAGCGCTTTTAAGAATAAAGGGGTCCAGGCGTTACTGGATGGGGTGATTCATTTCTTGCCTAGCCCTGTGGATATTTCCGCCATTGAGGGTGAGCTTCCCGACACTGGGCAAGCCGGTGAGCGTCACCCCTCCGATGACGAACCGTTCGCCGCTTTGGCGTTTAAGGTAACCACCGATCCCTATGCTGGGCAGCTCACCTTCATGCGGGTCTATTCGGGTCATCTTGCCTCAGGCTCTACTGTCTTTAATCCCCAAAAGAATAAAAAAGAGCGTATCGGTCGACTTCTCCAGATGCATTCTAATGAGCGCCGGGAGATCGATGAAGTCTTTGCTGGGGATATCTTTGCCGCAGTGGGATTAAAGAATACTGGCACGGGAGAGACTCTCTGCGATCCCAAAAAGCCAATCGTGCTGGAACGGATGGAATTTCCTGAGCCGGTAATCTCGGTAGCCATTGAGCCCAAGTCCAGAGCAGAACGGGAGAAATTGGGTACAGCCTTAGGTAAGCTGGCCCAGGAGGATCCCTCTTTCCAGGTCCGTACTGACGAAGAGAGTGGACAGACCATCATCTCTGGGATGGGCGAATTACATCTGGAAGTAATTGTCGATCGGCTTAAGCGAGAATTCAATGTTGAAGCAAATGTTGGCCAGCCTCAAGTGGCCTATCGGGAGACGATCCGCAAATCGGTTGAACAGGAGGGTAAGTTCATCCGTCAGACAGGCGGTAGGGGCCAATATGGCCATGTCTTCATTCGCTTAGAGCCCAATGAGGAAGGGGGTGGTTACGAGTTTGTGGATAAAATTGTGGGGGGGGTTGTGCCCAAAGAATACATCCCCGCTGTGGACCAAGGTATTCGCGAGGCCCTAGGAAATGGCGTCCTAGCCGGTTATCCCTTGGTTGACGTGAAGGCGACTCTTTTTGACGGCTCCTACCATGAGGTCGATTCCAGCGAAGTAGCTTTTAAGATTGCTGGCTCTCAGGCCCTTCAGGAGGGCGCAGTGAAGGCTGATCCAGTACTTCTAGAGCCCATGATGGATGTTGAGGTGGTCTGTCCCGAGGAGTTCATGGGCGATGTCATCGGCGATCTCAATAGTCGCCGAGGTAATGTTGGAGCCATGGAAGACACCCCAGCGGGGAAGGTGATCCAGGCGGAGGTGCCGCTGGCCGAGATGTTTGGCTATGCGACGGCTCTACGCTCCCTGACCCAGGGGCGGGCGAGCTACACCATGCAGCCCAGTAAGTACGCCGAAGTCCCCAAGAATGTCGCCCAGGAGATTACCCAGCGGGTTCACGGCTGAGCCATCCGCATCGCTAGGGGAGGAGGGACGTAACCGATGGCCAAGGAGAAGTTTGAGCGGAAGAAGCCGCACATCAATGTGGGCACGATTGGTCATGTGGACCATGGGAAGACGACGTTAACGGCGGCGATGACGCAGGTTTTATCGCGTTGGGGGGGAGAGACGCGCCAATTTTCGGACATTGACAACGCGCCGGAGGAGCGGGAGCGGGGGATCACGATTGCGACGGCGCATGTGGAGTATGAGACGGAGAACCGGCATTACGCGCATGTGGATTGCCCGGGGCATGCGGACTACGTCAAGAACATGATCACCGGGGCGGCGCAGATGGACGGGGCGATTCTGGTAGTCTCGGCGGCGGATGGGCCGATGCCGCAGACGCGGGAGCACATCTTGTTGGCGCGCCAGGTGGGGGTGCCGCAGATTGTGGTGTATTTAAACAAGGCGGACATGGTGGACGATCCCGAGCTGTTAGAGCTAGTGGAGATGGAAGTTCGGGAGCTATTGGACGAGTACGAGTTTGATGGGGACAACACGCCGGTGGTAGTGGGTTCGGCGCTCAAGGCTTTGGAGGGAGACGAAGGCGAGCTGGAGGGGATTGCCAAGTTAGCGCAGGCGATGGACGAAGCCATTCCGGAGCCGGAGCGGCCGGTGGATCAGGAGTTTTTGCTGCCGATTGAGGACGTCTTTTCGATCTCCGGTCGGGGCACGGTGGTAACCGGTCGCGTGGAGCGGGGCCGGATCCACGTGGGGGACGAAGTAGAGATCGTGGGGTTGCGGGAGACGCGCAAGACCACGGTGACCGGGGTTGAGATGTTCCGCAAGATGCTGGACGAAGGCGAGGCGGGTGACAACGTGGGGTGTTTGTTGCGGGGAGTCAAGCGCAACGAGGTGGAGCGCGGGCAGGTACTGGCCAAGCCGGGCTCGATCACGCCGCACACGCGCTTTCAATGCGAGGTCTACGTGCTGAAGAAGGAAGAAGGGGGGCGGCACACGCCATTCTTTAGTGGGTATCGGCCGCAATTCTATTTTCGGACCACGGATGTGACCGGGACCTGCAGTCTGCCGGAGGGGACCGAGATGGTGATGCCGGGGGATAATGTGACCCTGGAGGTCAATCTGATTGCCCCCATTGCCATGGAAGAGGGACTCCGGTTCGCGATCCGCGAGGGCGGCCGCACCGTCGGCGCCGGCGTCGTCGCTAAAATCTTGGAGTGAAACCCTTCTAGGCCTCGGGGCGTGCTATGCGTGAGCTCCTGAGTTTTGCCTGCAATCAATGCGGGCGACGAAACTATACGGGAGATAAGAATAAGCGGAATACCCCTGAAAAACTGGAATTCCGCAAGTATTGTCCGTTTTGTCGGGTGCACACTGTGCACCGAGAGGATAAGATCAAATAGGGCTGTTGAGCGAACTCTGCACGATGGATTTCTTTCTAGGCCAGTAGCTCGAATCGGCAGAGCGACGGACTCCAAATCCGTAGGTTGGGGGTTCGA
>CAYVMM010000012.1:0-18539 GCA_964452535.1 uncultured Gammaproteobacteria bacterium
ATCTCCTGGGCCAGCTCGGTGGACAAGCGCTCCAGCAAATCCCGATCCAGGCGCACCCCGGTGCGCTCCATGCGCGCCAGGATGGGCATGAGCGGCAGCTCCAGGTCGCGGTAGATGGCCTCCAAGCGGGGCTTGGCCGCTAGGGCCGGGCGCAGGTCTTCGTGTAGGGCCAAGGTGATCTCGGCGTCCTCACCGGCGTAGTCCACGGCTTGGCCCATGGGAACCCGATCGAAGGTCACCTGCTTGGCGCCCTTGCCGGCGACCTCGGTGTACTTGGTGGTGGTACGGCCCAAACGCTCCCCAGCGAGGGTGTCCATGTCGTGATTTTGGCGGGTCGGGCTCAGCACGTAGCTCATGAGCATCGTGTCCTCGAACGGTCCCGCCACTTCCCAGCCGGCCCGGTGGAGAACGCTCAGGTCGTACTTCAAGTTGTGCCCGATCTTGGCGGCTTCTCCTTGCAGGACTGGGAGCAGAGCCTGTCGCACTTCCGCCAATGGGAGCTGATCGTTGGCCCCTTCCCCCGTATGGCCGACGGGGACATAGTAGGCCCGCTCCGATTCAGCGGCGAAGGAAAGCCCAACCAGATCGGCACGCACCGCGGAAAGGCTGGTTGTCTCGGTATCGAAAGCAAACCGAGGGCTAGTGCTAAGGCGAGCAGTCAGAGTCCGAAGAGTTGCTTCATCGGTTACCCCCTCGTAATGGGCGATTCCCGCTTCGGACTCGCTGGTCTCTCCCAGGCTGCGGAGCAAGGAGGTAAATCCCAGCTCACGGAAGAGACCCCGCAGGGTCTGGACATCCTCTTGGTCCCGGGCTAAGTCATCCAGCCCTCGATCCAGCTCCAGGCCCCGCCGGATGGTAGTGAGCTCCTTGTTAGTGCGGAGCTGATTGGCATGCGCTCGTAAGCGCTCCCGCTGCTTACCCTTGAGCTCATCCAAATGCTCAAGGAGATTATCCAGGCTACCGTATTCTTGAAGTAGCTTGGCAGCGGTCTTTTCCCCGATTCCGGGAGCTCCCGGGATGTTATCCACGGCATCCCCCACCAAGGCCAAGAAATCGGGGATGGCTGCGGGCTCCACTCCCCAGCGCTCCCGCACCGCTTCGGGATCGATCAAACGGTCCTTCAAGGTGTCTAAAAGGCTAATCCGAGGATCGACTAACTGGGCCATATCCTTGTCCGCGGTGATGATTCGTACTTCCCGACTGAGTCCTTCTGCCTCCGTGGCTAGGGTTCCGATCACATCATCGGCCTCCACCCCTTCCACCACCAAGCTCGGGATGCCAAAGCCCTCTACCAGTCGCTGGATATAGGGAAGCTGCTCCACCAGATCCTCTGGCATGGGGGGACGATTGGCCTTATATTCGGGAAAAATCTCGCTGCGGAAGGTGGATCCACGCGGATCAAAGACCACTCCCAGTTCGCTGGGGTGGTAATCCTGGACCAGTTTGAGCAACATCTGGGCGAATCCATAGATCGCCCCAGTGCTCATCCCGGAAGCACTGGAAAGGCTAGGCAAGGCATGGTAAGCGCGGAAGATGTAAGAGCTTCCGTCCACCAGGAAGATTGGGGTCTTGCTATCTTTCCCACTTTGCCCATTACTAATTATGAGCGGTATGCTCTGCCTATGGCTCAATTTCACCTTCGATCCCTCGCCTGTGGGCTTTTTGTCCTTCTTATGGGGGCGGCTGTGCCTGCTGGTGCGATCACACCAGCGGGCGAGCAAATGCCGCCGGAGCAGCCAATTGCTCCTCCAGAAGGGCAGGAGCCGGAAGTCACCGTTATCCAGCGCCCCCATATGACCATCACCGAATATCGCTCGGGGGGGCGAGTCTATATGATACGCATCGATCCGGAATGGGGTCCGGCCTATTATTTGGTCGATGGGGATCAGGACGGTCGCTGGAACGATCGCCTTGGCCCCCAGATCCGTGTGCCCGAATGGACCCTATTTGAATGGTAAGCGGACAGCTCTGCTTCTTCCAGCGTTTACAAACAACCCGCGACTAGGCCATGTCGGTTTATACCTCCATTAGCCGAGCTCAGCTCAAGGCCTTCCTGGAAAACTTCGATCAGGTGGGCCCACCTCGGGAGTTTGTGGGTATTTCCCAGGGGGTAGAGAATACCAATTATTTTCTAACGACCGACACCGACGAATACGTCCTGACCTTGTTTGAGCGAGTTCCCGAGGATGACCTCCCCTTTTTCTTGAACCTGATGGCCTTTCTAGCCAAACATCGCCTTCCTGTCCCGCGACCGATTCCCGATAATCAAGGCCGCTATCTGGGCCTTCTGGCGGGTAAGCGGGCAGCGATTGTTACCAAGCTCCCCGGCAAGACCGTCTATTATCCGGGGGTCGAGCATTGTGCTGCGGTGGGGTCAGTCCTTGGTCAGATGCATAAGGTCGGGCAACGCTTTCCGCAAAGCCGCCCCAATCCCCGAGGACCCAGCTGGTGGCAGGAGACAGCTGAGGCCCTTAGCGCTGAAGTGACCCCGGACGAGCGCCGGCTCATCCGGGACGAGATTACCTACCAATACCACAATCGGCGAGTGGATCTACCCCGAGGCGTTATCCACGCGGATCTTTTCCACGACAACGCCCTCTTCGAGGAGGGAAAACTCACCGGCATCATCGATTTCTATTATGCCTGCACGGATGTTCAGGCCTACGATCTAGCCATCGTGGCCAATGATTGGTGTACCCACCCCGATGGAACCCTTAACCCCTATCGGAACCGAGCCTTACTCTGCCATTATCATGCCGAGCGGCCCCTAACCCGGAACGAAGAAGCCCTCTGGCTGGTCATGCTGCGCGGTGCGGCACTTCGCTTCTGGCTCTCCCGCCTTTGGGACTTTCATCATCCTCGTTCTGGACGACTGACCAATACCAAGGACCCCGAGCATTTCCGGGCCATATTAGAAGCCCGGCGAGATCTGCCGGGCAACGCCTGGGTGGGTTGGCCAAAGACCGAAGCCGGCTAATTATTCCAGCCGCTCTAGGCCAGCGTACTCGGTAATTAGCCATTTCTCTTCATCTAGATCCTGGAAATAGATCCGGAGACGGGCCTTGGGCCCTGCCCCCTCACAGGCCGTAACCACCCCCGCTCCAAAGCGCGGGTGCCGAACCCCCGATCCCGGTGGGAACGGGGCATCCTCATGCCCCTGCAAGGAGTAGCCTCTCCGAGGTTCAGTCCCCAGACTTCTAAGTCCCGGCTCGTGGATTGATGGCCTGGGGGTTCGATCTTCCAATCGCTTTGGCTGAATCTCCGCAATGAAGCGGGAGGGGGGATGCGTCTGTTCACGCCCATGTAGCCGCCGGCGTTGCGCCATGGTTAGAACGAGCTCTTCCATAGCTCGGGTCATTCCCACATAGCAGAGGCGACGCTCCTCCTCCAGGGCCCTTTCATCATCCAAAACTCGAAAATGAGGAAATAGCCCCTCCTCCATCCCAGTCAGGAAGACCTTGGGGAATTCCAGCCCCTTAGCGGCATGCAGGGACATGAGTTGAACTGCATCTTCCTCCGATTCGGCTCGGCCCTCTCCGGCCTCCAAGGTAGTATGGGTCAAGAAGGCCAAAAGGGGATCTTCCTCTCCGTTGGTTTCTTCTGCCTCAGCGTATTGGGTAGCGGCGTTGACCAGCTCCTCTAGGTTCTCCACCCGGCTCTCGGCGTCGATGTCGCCCTTTGCTGCCCACGCTTCCGCTAATCCCGTCTGCCGCAAGACTTGTCCCACCAAATCTCCCAGGGCATGGGTATGAGAGGCCCCTCGCAGCTCGCTGATCAAGGCAAAGAAGGCTTCCAGCCCACGGCGGGCCTTCCCCCGAATACGACCTTCTGACAAGGCAGTCTGAGCCCCTTGCCAAAGGGGCCCTTCGCCAGCCGCTGCACGTACCGTCGCTAGGGATTTTTCCCCGATCCCCCGAGCGGGGGTGTTCACAGCCCGCTCAAAGCTCGCGTCGTCATAGGGGTTTCGCAGGAGGCGCAGGTAAGCTAGAGCATCCTTGATCTCCGCACGCTCGAAGAAGCGCATGCCCCCGTAGACACGGTAAGGCAGACCGGCTCCCATAAGGGCTTCTTCAAACTGTCGGGATTGAGCGTGGGAGCGATAGAGAACGGCACAGGCGGAAAGCGGCCGACCCGAATCCACCCATTGCTGAATTTCCTTGACCACGAACTGGGCTTCTTCACGCTCCGTAGGAGCCACCAGCCAGCCGGGAGACGTTCCCTCTTCGCGAACTGTCCAGAGCTCCTTGCCGAGCCGACCGGTATTATGGTGGATCACGTCATTCGCAGCAGCGAGGATGGGCTGGGTAGAACGGTAATTGCGCTCTAGGCGCACCACCCGGCAATCGGGATAATGCCGGCCAAAATCCAGCACGTGATCCACTCGGGCACCCCGCCACCCGTAAATGGACTGGTCATCGTCCCCGACAGCAAAGAGATCATCACCCTCTCCAATCAAGGAGCGTAGCCAGAGGTGCTGGATCCGGTTGGTATCCTGGAGCTCATCCACTAAGACATGATGAAATCGCTGCCGGTAATGGGTAGCCACATCCGGCGCTTTCCGAAACAGCTCCAGACACCTCAGCAGCAAATCGCCGAAATCCACCAGTCCCGACTGGTGCAGGGCAGCCTGATAGCGGCGATAAAGGGCCACTAGCGTGGGATCGTTCTCCCCAGCCTCGGCGTCAGCTGGGGTTAGGCCATCTTCCTTAAGGGCATTGATTGTCCCTTGGACCCGCCGGGGATCAAAGGTCTTCCCCTCCAAGCCGGCTTCCCGAACAATCCGACGAACCATTCGCCTTTGATCTTCGGCATCAAGGATTTGGAAGTCCACGGGCAGATCCAGGGTGGTATGATGGGCGCGTAGGATACGGTGGCAGAGACTGTGAAACGTTCCGATCCAAAGTCCCGATACACTGATCCCAAGCAGCGCTTCGACCCGCTCGCGCATTTCCCGGGCCGCTTTATTGGTGAATGTAACGGCCAAAACGGATCCCGGTGGCTCACCCCAATGACCCACCAGATAGGCGAGTCGGTGAGTTAAGACTCGGGTCTTACCGCTACCCGCCCCAGCCAGCACCAGATTGGGGCCAGGAGGCAGGGCAACGGCTTCCCGCTGTTGCTCGTTCAGTTCAGTTAGGGGAGGAGGAAGATGGCTCATGGGTCCTCTCCGACGGGGGAAATAGTCACGGCACCACTGCGGGGAGCACCGAGGGTCAATGGGGCACCGGTTCCTGCTCACCCGCACCGTTTTTCTGGTGCTCCCGGAACTCCTCCAAGCAGGCCCGCATTAGATCCGTTCGGTAGACGAGGCCAATGAGGACTTGGGCGTCGCGGGGACTGCGCACAGGATAGCCTTCCAGACCATAGGAGGCCATGAGATCCATGGCCTTAACCGCCCGGTCCCCGGGATAGAGCCGGCGCATGTCCTCTTCCCGAATCAGGTAGGGCTCCAGATCCACCCGACCGCCCTCTTCAGGAGAAGCTAACCCCGCCCGTAAAAGGCCCTCCAGATTCAAGATCCCAAGCAAACGGGAGTCCTGGACCACAGGGAAGATCATCTGGAGACCGCAATCCGACTGCGCGGCCCGTAGCTCGTCCGGTGTTAGGCGGGAATCCAGCACTCGGTAATCGCTCATCAGGACGTCGTTCACCGGCACTGTGCACTTCTGACCCGCTTCGGGCAGGGAGGGCTCGGAGAGCTCACGCAGATGTAAGGTCCAGGCGAAGGCTGACTCAGCCTTGAACCAATCCCGGGAGGTCACCGCGGCTGTTACCGTAGCTAGCATGACCGGCAGAATGACCGCTGGCTGCTGAGTCAGCTCGAACACGGCCACAATGGCGCTGAAAGGGGCGTTTAGGATCGCCGCCATGCCGGCAGCCATACCGATGATGGCATAAATGGCGGTCTCTCCGATCTCTACAGGGAGCAGCCAACGGGTAACACTAGCACCCAAGGCCCCCAGCAAGGCCCCCATGAACAAGGAAGGTCCGATGGCCCCACCCCGGGCCTGGGCTCCCAAGCTAATGGCAGTGGCACCAAGCTTGGCTATTAGGAGCCCTCCCAAGGTCCCCATAGACATGGCTCCCGTTAAGACTCGGGATAGGGTGCTATAGCTTACGCCCATTACTTCGGGTAGGAATACAGCGAGGATTCCAACCCCCAGACCCCCAAGCCCAGGTAGGGCCCATAGGGGGACCTGCCACCGCTGGCCCACCCAGTAGACTCCTTCCACGCCTCGGATCAGCAAGAAGGAGATCAAAGCCGCTCCCAGCCCAATGAGCCAATCCAACGGCAAGAACCAGAAAGAATGCACGGGAACTTGGGGGATTTCTGGAAAAACTTCCTGCCCAAGAGGAAGCTGGGCGGTCACGACCGTACTGATCACAGAGCTGACCACCACGGGCGAGAATAGGACCAGGGAATACTCGCCCAGGATAACCTCCAGGGCAAAGACTACCCCCGCTAGAGGGATATTCAGTGCCCCAGCGAAGGCCCCGGCAGCACCCGCCGAGACCAATATCCGGAGATGGTCCGGGGCCACCCCAGCCCATTGGCCTACCAAGGAGCCGATGGCAGCCCCCATGTGAATGGAAGGCCCTTCCCGACCCACAGAATGGCCCGATCCGATGGCCAGGGTTCCAAAAAGGAACTGGGCCATAGCGCTACGGCCCCCAAGCTGACTAGCGCCATAGGCCACTCGCTCCAGGACCCGACTGACGCCGACATCAGCATGGCGGGGAAAGGTCCAGGTCGCTACGAAGCCTACTGCCAGTCCGCCGAGCACCGGTAGCAGGAGTCGCACCCCCCAAGGCAGGCCGCCAAAGTCCTGTCCCCAGGTAAACCAGTAAGACGCTTCGATAATGGCCAGCCGGAAGACCAGGACCACCCCCCCTACTAGACTGCCGACGAGGACTCCAAGGCTCATGAGCCGTAGGCTCCAGTGCTCTGTCCAGGTCCGCAGTAGCGGTGGAAGATCCATGGTTAGGGAAAGGATAGTGGTGGGAGCGAGCCCGCTGAAATGAAATGATGCCAAAGTGGGCGAAGGGCATTCTCGGGGTGGAATGGCCGCGGGGGCTTGATGCCTCGAGCCCCTGACTTATCGCCGCAGGACCTTGGGCCCTCGCCTACGCCTATTCCGAATCTTTTGCTCGTTCCTCGGGCCGTCTCCACTGGTACCGCGTTGTTTGTTGACTACGGCTGACCGTCAGGGCGTGGGGAGGGGCATCCCGGGTAATGGTGGAACCGGCACCAACGGTAGCGCCCTTCCCCACGGTTATCGGTGCTACTAGCTGGACCGCCGAGCCAATAAAAGCTCCGGCACCGATGATTGTTTGATGCTTCCGATACCCATCGTAATTGCAAGTAATGGTACCGGCCCCCAGATTGGCTCCACTGCCTATCTCAGCATCCCCCACATAGGAGAGGTGATTGGCCTTAACGCCGGGGCCCAGGTAAGCCTTCTTGGTCTCGACAAAATTGCCAATCCGGGCATCTCGCTCTAGGGTCGTCCCTTTGCGCAACCGTGCGAAGGGCCCTACTTCCGCACCGGGACCGACCGTCGCTCCGTCCAGATGGCTATTGGCATGGATCCGGGCCCCTTCGCCTAAATGGGTATCGCGCAGAATGCAGCCGGGGCCAATTCGAACATCTTCGGCTAGAACCACCTCGCCCTCAAACTGGCAGCCCGGATCCACGACGGCGTCAGGTGCCGGGTGAACCGTGCCATAGATAACGGTACGACCCGGATCGCGTAGGGTGACCCCCCCGGCCATCAGCGCCTGGGTAGCACGGTGCTGGTAGGTCGCCTCAGCGGCAGCCAGCTGAGCGCGATCATTCACACCAATCCCCTCTGATGGGTCCGACACCCGGAAACCGTCTATTCCCCCCTCCGCGGCTGCCAAGGCTACGATATCAGTAATGTAGTACTCTCCCTGGCTATTATCGGCGGAGAGGTGTTCCAACCAGGGGCCCAGCTGAGGGCCCCGCACCGCCAAGGGCCCGATGAAGACCTCTCCGATTGCCCGCTCTTCTGGAGAAGTGTCTTTTTCCTCTCTTATTCCAATAACTTGCCCGTCCCCATCACGCAAGATCCGTCCATAGCCCGCAGGGTCCTCGGGGATAGCCGTTAGCATAGCTGCCCCCGCATCCGTTTCGGTCAGGTCCTTGCCCCACCGACACAGGGTCTCTCCACGGAGGAGGGGGACATCACCATTCAAAATGATCACCCAGTCCACCTCTTTGAGCGCCGATCCAACGTGGCGAACCGCGTCACCGGTACCCTTTTGCTCCGGTTGCTCCACAAAGTGGACATTTTGATGGGGAAAGGCCTTCCGTACCGCCTCTCCACCATAGCCGATCACAACCCAGATGGCTGCTGGCTGAAGTGCTTCTGCTGCCTCAAGGACATGAGCTAGCAAGGGCCGACCACCTATCCGATGAAGGACCTTAGGATATCGAGAGCGCATACGTGTCCCTTGGCCAGCGGCGAGGACAACTACCTCACAGTTCATGCTAATGACCCCCTAACCCAAAAGGAAGGGGGCGACCTCCCAGGTCGCCCCCTTCCAATCTACGCCGAAGTTACTGGACAACCGGCCAGATATGATCTTGCCTAGGACTACAATCGCACTTACTATGGAGAATACCCATTTTGCTGGGGCTGCTCGCCTCAACCACCTACTGTTTTGAGCCCGAATTCGATCCTGCCCCACCTTACTGCGGCTACCGTACTAAGCGTGCTCCCGGTGGCGTCGATAGACCCGAAGGCGGGCCGTCGCCTTGGCCAATTCGGCCTTAGCCTGGGCCAGCTCTAGGTCCGAGGTCTGCTCCTCCAACGCCTTTTCCGCCCGTCGCTTAGCGGCTTCAGCTTCTGCGGCGTCGATGTCAGGTGCCCGTTCAGCCGTATCGGCAAGGATCGTTACCACCGAAGGTTGGACCTCCAGAAACCCTCCAGAGACAAAAAGGATCTCTTCCTCTTGGCCCTCGTGCTGGATCCGAACTTCGCCCGGCAACAGGCGCGTGATCAATGGGGAATGCCCCGGCATAATGCCGACCTCCCCCATCTCAGCGGGAGCAACAACCATCTCGCTCTTGCCCGAGTAGATCTCCCGTTCAGCACTGACCACATCGACGTGGATGGTCATTCCCATAGTGCCCCCTCTGAGTCGAAGGACAATCCCCCTTTCTCGATCTAGCTGGCTTTCTTTAGGCTTTCGCCCTTCTCTTTAGCTTCGTCGATGGTGCCAACCATATAGAAAGCCTGCTCTGGGAGATGATCATACTCGCCATCCACAATCCCTTTGAAGCCCCGAATCGTTTCCTGCAGGGAAACAAATTTGCCAGGGGAGCCGGTAAAGACCTCGGCAACAAAGAAAGGCTGGGAAAGGAAACGCTGGATCTTCCGAGCCCGATTGACGGTGAGCTTGTCCTCCTCAGAGAGCTCATCCATGCCCAGGATTGCGATGATGTCCTGGAGCTCCTTGTAGCGTTGCAGGACCTCCTGCACGCGCCGGGCGGTGTTGTAGTGCTCCTGGCCAATCACCTGGGGATCGAGCTGACGACTAGTGGAATCTAGAGGATCGACCGCCGGGTAGATACCTAGCTCAGCGATAGAGCGGGCGAGCACTACCGTAGCATCCAAGTGGGCAAAGGTTGTAGCCGGCGCGGGATCGGTGAGATCGTCAGCGGGGACGTAGATGGCCTGCACCGAGGTAATGGATCCTGTCTTGGTGGTAGTGATTCGCTCCTGTAAGACACCCATCTCTTCGGCTAGGGTAGGCTGGTAACCTACTGCGGAGGGCATCCGGCCAAGCAAGGCGGATACCTCGTTACCAGCCAGGGAATAGCGGTAGATATTATCGATGAACATCAGCACATCACGCCCCTCATCCCGGAACTTCTCGGCTAAGCTCAGGCCAGTCAGGGCTACTCGAAGGCGATTCCCAGGTGGCTCGTTCATCTGGCCATAGACCAAGGCCACCTTATCAAGGACTTCTGACTCCTTCATTTCGTAGTAGAAATCATTGCCCTCGCGAGTGCGCTCGCCGACACCAGCGAATACCGAATAGCCGGCGTGCTCGATGGCGATGTTTCGGATCAGCTCCATCATGTTTACAGTCTTGCCGACGCCAGCTCCCCCAAAGAGACCAACCTTGCCCCCACGAGCGAAGGGACACATAAGGTCAATGACCTTAATGCCAGTTTCCAAGATCTCGGCTGTGGCGGAAAGCTCTTCGTAAGCGGGCGGTTTCTGGTGGATTGGGGCAGTCTCTTCCCGGGGAACTGGCCCGGCCTCATCGATGGGATTGCCCAAGACATCCATCATTCGACCCAGGGTGTTCTCCCCTACCGGCACGGTAATCGGGGCTCCCGTACCTTTAACGCTCATGCCCCGCTTGAGCCCATCGGTGGAGCCCATAGCAATGCATCGAACCGTACCATCGCCAGTGTGCTGCTGGACTTCAAGGGTCAGCTTACCGTCCACCAACTCCAGGGCCTCATAGACCTCCGGCAATTCTCCAGCCTCGAAGTCCACATCCACCACCGGCCCGATAATCTGGACAATCCAACCTGCTCCAGCTCCCGTGCTTGTTCCTGCGACTTCGTTCATGGTCCTGATCATTTCCTTTGGCTTGAAGGAGCTCGCCGGGTCGATCGACTCTATTTCTCCAGAGCCGCTGCGCCCGAGGTAATCTCGGCAAGCTCAGCGGTGATTGCCGCTTGGCGCGCCTTGTTATAAGAGAGGCGAAGGTCCTCAATGAGCTCTTCAGCATTATCGCTAGCGTTCTTCATAGCCACCATTCGAGCAGCCTGCTCTGACGCGATGTTCTCTACCACTCCATGGTAGACCAAGGCCTCCACATAGCGCTCCATCAGCCCATCGATAACGGCCTCGGGCTCAGGTTCATAGAGGTAGTCCCAGTGCAGCTCTGAAGGCTCCGTAATATCAGTAATGGGCAAGATCTGCTCCGTTTCGACACTCTGGGTCATGGTATTGATGAAACGATTATATACCAAATAGACCCGGTCTAGCTCCCCTTCCACAAAGGCATCCATCACCGCCTTGACAGTACCAGCGATTTCGGTGACTTCCGGGGCATCACCTAAGTCCGAGACCTCCGCCATAAGGCCCACACCGAGACGATTCAAAAGAGGTAAGCTCTTACGCCCAACAGCAGCTACCTGATAGCTAATCCCCTGATTTTGAAGCTCTTCCATCAGATTCAAGGCCCGGCGCAAGGCATTAGTATTCAGCCCCCCGCACAGACCTCGGTCAGAGGTGATAATAATGATTCCAGCACTCCCGGCTTCCCTTTCCTCCAAGAATGGATGGGTATACTCCGGGTGGGCCTTTCCAAGATGACCAATTACCTGGCGTATCTTGTCCGCGTACGGCCGGGTGGCGTGCATCCGGGCCTCGGCCTTTCGCATTTTGGAGGCGGCTACCATCTCCATCGCCGACGTGATCTTTTTCGTATTCTCAATGGAGCCGATCTGTTTCTTGATTTCCTTGGAGCTTGGCATACCCTCCTCCGCTGGTAAGGCCCCTTAGCAAGCCGTCAACAAAAAGCGCCCTTTCAAAACCGGCTAATAGGCATGCTTCTCTTTGAAATCCTTGAGAGCTGTATGTAGCCCTTGCTGAATCTCATCGGTCAGCTTGAGCTCACTGGCAATCTTGTCCATGAGTGCCTTCTGCTGAGAATGCATGTACTCATGGAGGGCCTTTTCGAATTCGGTTACCCGCTCCACCTCGACATCATCAAGATAGCCTTCATTGGCGGTAAACAAGGAAACGGCCATCTCGGGTACTGACAGGGGTTGATACTGCCCCTGCTTCATAAGCTCGGTGACGCGCTTGCCTCGCTCGATCTGGTTACGGGTGGCCTCATCCAGGTCCGAGGCAAACTGAGCAAAGGCAGCTAGCTCTCGGTACTGAGCCAGATCCGTCCGAATTCCCCCAGCTAGCTTCTTCATGATCCCCGTCTGGGCAGAGCCACCTACCCGTGAGACGGACAAGCCGGCATTAATAGCTGGGCGGATACCCGAATTGAATAAGTCGGACTCTAGGTAGATTTGGCCATCGGTGATGGAGATAACATTAGTCGGGACAAAGGCCGAGACATCCCCCGCCTGGGTCTCAATGATGGGAAGGCCGGTCAAGGATCCACCTCGCTCCTTGCTTTCCCCTCCGCTCTTTTCCTCCACATAGTCGGCAGTAACTCGGGCAGAGCGCTCAAGAAGCCGACTGTGGAGATAGAAGATATCCCCAGGATAGGCTTCACGACCGGGAGGTCGACGCAGAAGCAAGGAGACCTGTCGATAGGCCCAGGCCTGCTTGGTTAAGTCGTCATAGACGATCAGAGCGTCCTGACCTTGATCTCGGAAATACTCTCCCATGGAGCAGCCGGCATAAGGCGCAATGTACTGCATCGTAGCCGATTCGGAGGCATTGGCGGCTACAACAATGGTATGATCGATGGCGCCTTCCGCTTCTAACTTAGCTACGACCTGGGCCACTGATGAAGCCTTTTGCCCTACAGCGACATAGATACAGACAACGTCGGTTTCCTTTTGATTAATGATGGTATCCACTGCGACAGCGGTCTTCCCTGTTTGGCGGTCGCCAATGATGAGCTCACGTTGTCCTCGGCCGATGGGAACCATGGAATCGAGGGCCTTAATCCCTGTCTGCAGGGGCTGGTCCACGCTCTGACGGGCAATCACCCCGGGAGCAATCTTTTCGATGGGTTCGGAACCTTCCGCCTCAATAGGCCCCTTGCCGTCAATGGCTCGACCCAATGGATTAACGACTCGCCCGATTAGGCTTTCGCCTACCGGAACCTCCATGATCCGTCCAGTCGCCTTCACCGTGTCGCCTTCGCGGATATGGGTATAATCGCCGAGTATCACGCCCCCTACGGCATCCCGCTCGAGGTTCAGGGCCATGCCAAATGTATTGTTGGGGAATTCCAGCATTTCCCCCTGCATGACGTCCTCGATGCCATGGGCTTTGATAATACCGTCCTGGACAGCAACAACCGTGCCTTCGCTACGGGCTTCAAGCTCCTGTTCGAAGCCTTCGATCTGTTTCCGAATCAGCTCGCTGATTTCCGCGGTGTTCAGCTGAACCATTGATTCCTTTCTCCTCGTGGTCTCCTCGTGGCCGTGGAGGCATTTGAGCTGCGGGACGCTTATTAGGTCTGCAAACGGTTGCGAAGTTGCTGAAGCCCACCTCGCACTGAACCATCGATGACCCAATCGCCTGCACGAATTATCAAGCCCGCCAAGAGCGATTCATCCACTTGTTTTTCTATTGTCACTTTCCGGCCCAGCCGCTTTTCCAGACGTTCGATTATGTCCTGCTCTTGCTCCTCGGAAAGCTCAAAAGCCGAGGTAAGTACAGCATGTACCTCCCCTTCAGCCGAACGACGCAAATCGCGATAGATTGTCAGGATATCGGGGAGAAAGCTTACTCGGTTATTAGTGAATAGCGTATCCAACAACCGCTTCCCCGATTCACTCAGATAGTCCCCGACGATCTGCTGGAAGAGTTGCTGCTTGCGCGTTTCCTCTAGTCGAGGATTGTTTAGTAGGCGCGCCATCTGCTCATCGCGAGCAATGCTCGCTAAAAGGTTCAGGGTTTCTTCCCATTCCGAGAAACTCTCAGAATCTTTAGCCATTTCATAAATGGCCTCGGCGTAGGGCCGAGCAATCGTGTAGGCATCAGCCATGGTAGTATCCTTACAGGCGCGCTACTAAGCGATTGAGTACTTCCGAATGGGCTCGGTTATCGATCTCCCGTTCTAGGATTTTCTCGGCCCCTTCCACAGCCAAGTCAGCTACTTGCTCCTTGAGCTCCCGGCGTGCCCGTTCCATCTCCTGCCTAGCCTCCTCCCGGGCATTGGCGACGATTCGATCGGCCTCCTTCCGGGCCTCTGTGGCAGCTTCCTCCCGAATCTCGTTGGCTCGGCGTTCGGCGGCGCCCACCATCTCCTGAGCCTTTTCCTTAGCCTCAATAAGGGTTTCCTTGGCCCGCTTTTCTGCAAGCTCTTGTTCCCTTTCCCCTCGCTCGGCTGCTTCCAGCCCCTCCTGGATCTTCTGCTGACGGTTGGCCATGGCGGTATGGATGGGAGCGTAGACATACCTTTGGAAAAGCCAGATGAAGACCACAAAGGTGATGGCCTGGCCAATCAGCGTAAGGTTTAGGTTCAAGGTATTTCCCCTCTGCTTGATGCCCAGTGGGTCACTAAGCGAAGAGCGAGCAGTCCACTCAGCGCCTTAGCCTAGGAACGGGTTGGCAAAGATGAACCACAGGGCAAGTGCTAGCACAATGAAGGGGAATGACTCCATCAGCCCAGCGAAGATGAAGGTGTTCGTCAGCAATTGAGGCCGCATCTCAGGCTGGCGAGCGATACCTTCCAGGGCTTTAGCAGTGATCATCCCCCAGCCCAAGGCCGATCCGAGCCCGGCAGCACCCAGGATGATCCCGACAGCGATGGCAGTAGCAGCAGTAATCAGGGTGGCAGGTTCCATTGGGTCCTCCTGCGATTAGGGTTTTTGGGAGAAACGAATGGACTTTCCCCATTAGTGATCTGAGGAGACAGCCATAGCCAGGTAAACAATTGATAGAATCATGAAGATGAAGGCTTGGAGTACGATTACCAACACATGAAGGATTGTCCACGGCAGGCCACCGAGCCAATGGAGCCACCATGGAATAAGGAAAGCAATTAAGAGATAGATAAGCTCTCCGGCAAAGAGGTTACCGAAAAGCCGTAAGCCTAAGGAGAGGGGCTTGGCCAGTTCCTCAACCGTCTTCATAACTAGGTTGATAGGGAACAGAAATTTCCCGAAAGGATGAGTAATGAACTCCCAGGCGAATTCGGAGCCTTTGGTCTTGAAACTATAGTACATGGTCAACAAAAAGATCACCAAGGCCATTCCCATCGGGACATTAATATCAGCAGTAGCTACGGCTCGGAAATGCTCCGCTCCTATGGACTCGGCGATCCCCGGGATTAGGTCCACAGGGATAATATCAAAAAAATTCATCAGAAAGACCCACAGGAAGGTTGTAATGGCGATGGGCGCAATGATCGGATTATGACCCGGAAAGTTGTCCTCGACGTTCTTATTGATGAATTCCACGATAATTTCTATGAAGTTCTGTAAGCCGTGGGGAACGCCTTCCGTAACCTGGCTTTGAAGATAACGACCAAATAGAATCACCCCCAACCCGGTAGCGATAGCCATAAACATGGTATCCAAATTGATCGCCAAGAGCCCTTCACCGAAGGTCCAATTGACTAGGTGGTGTTCGATGTAACCTGTTGAGACCTGCTCATTAGCCACAGCCGGATCCCCCGTTGCCACCATTAGGCTCCCTACCCTTTTATGCCTCGCTCAGTTTGGCGAAGTGTCCCGTATTGGCGGATTGCTACTCCAAAACTTACTAAGTGAGCGAGAATCAGACCCGTCACTAGGGCCCCGATGTATACATCTAAGACAGTAGCCGCCAGAGTTACTGCTATAGCCACCACAAAAAACCGCTCAGCTGCCCCCCAATAGAGGATCGCTGCCCCCTTTTCCCGATCCGTTTCCGCAACCCGTTGTAGGCTAGCTGAGAGCATGGCTGTCAGAAGGGCCGCTAGCCCCCCGCCATAGAGAAGGCCTTCAACCCACTCTGGGTGGTTCCAGTGATACAAAGCGAGAGCTACAGTGCCAATAACGATCAGCTGGTGGGTAATGACCTGAGCCGTATGGTTGATGAGCTCTTGTTTCGGGTCCAAGCCTTCCCCTTTCCCCACGGCCCCCTCCCAGGTAATCGCCATTCAAGGCGCCTACAATCAAGGTGTCTACAATCCGATCCTATCTGAATCAGGGCCTTGAAAAGGCTTGCTTCCAAGGCCCTGCTAAATTTCTTTGCTTTTTCACTTGCGGAGGAAAATCGGTGCGGATGCTAAGGTAGACCCTTATCTAAGTCAATCGCTCAGTATTGAACTCAACGGAGGCGAGCCACGATCTCTTCCAGCTCTTCCAAAGAGGTGTACTCGATTTCTAGGCGCCCTCGATTCTTGCGTTGGGTAATGCGTACCTTGGTTCCTAGGTGCTCCCCCAGTTCCAGCTCCAAACGCTCCACATCAGGATCCCTGCGATTGGCCGCTGAACGCTGATCAGGCTCCCTCGAGGTGTCTTCCTTAGCTGCTTTGCGCACTCTGTCCTCGGTAGCTCGGACGGATAGCCCTTTTTGGATCACTTCTTGAGCTATTTCGCTTAGCTGAATGTCCCCTTCCAGAGTAAGTAAGGCTCGGGCATGACCCATGCGAAGCTGACCAGTATCTAGGGCTTCCTGCACCTCATCAGGAAGGCGTAGGAGACGGAGGGTATTGGAGATGGTAGTACGCCTTCGGCCAACCGCATCTGCTAGGGCTTCCTGAGTTAGGCCAAATTCCCGAGTGAGCCGCTCGAATGCTTGAGCCTCCTCAATGGGGCTAAGCTCTTCGCGCTGGATATTTTCGATAAGGGCGAGCTCTAGAGCCTCATCCCCTGATAGCTGGCGCACGATAGCTGGCAATGTCTCGAGGCCAGCAAGCTGGGCTGCCCGCCACCGGCGCTCGCCAGCAATCAGCTCGTAGTCCCCACTCGCCTCTCGGGGACGAACAAGGATGGGCTGGACGACCCCTTGGCTACGAATCGAATTGGCCAGCTCCTCCAGAGCTGTCTGATCCATGTGTCGGCGAGGTTGGTAGGCCCCTGGACGAATCATGTCCAGTGGCAGCTCTTGGATCTCGCTCCCCTTTGGAGGACCCTCTTCTGCTGCTCCATCGCTTAGCAAGGCTTCAAGACCTCGACCTAGGCGGCGCCGGCTCATACCGGCACCTCGGTATTCATGACTTCATTAGCTAGATCCATATAGGAGCGAGAGCCTCGGCAAAGGGCGTCATAGTAGACCACCGGCATACCGTAACTAGGGGCTTCTCCAAGACGCACATTTCGAGGAATGGTCGTATCGTATACCTTACGCCCGAAGTGATTCCGGACCTCCTCGGCCACCTGATAGGACAGGTTATTGCGACTATCAAACATGGTTAACAGCAACCCTTCGATTTTGAGCTGAGGGTTGGGATAACGACGAACCATCTGCACAGTATCCATCAACTGTGAGAGCCCTTCCAAGGCGTAATATTCGCATTGGACTGGAATGAGGACTGCATTAGCTGCCACAAGGGCGTTGATTGTGAGTAGATTAAGGGAAGGGGGGCAATCAATCAGGATATAATCGTAGTGCGATTGGATCTGGCTCAGCGCTCGACGTAATTGCCATTCCCGGTTTTCCTGATTGACCAGCTCGACCTCTGCTCCTGAAAGATGGCTATTACTCGGCACAAGATCTGGACCCTTTTGAGAGGCGGTAGCCTCCGATCGATGAAGCACCTCTTCAATAGGAACGTCTTGCATCAGGGTTGAATAGATAGTGACCTCTTGAGCATTTTTGTCATGCCCCAGCCCCATGGTGGCGTTCCCTTGAGGGTCAATATCGACTAATAGAACAGCTTGTTCGGCAACTGCTAAAGAGGCAGCCAGGTTCACAGAAGTGGTTGTCTTGCCTACGCCCCCCTTCTGGTTAGTTAACGCGATTACTTTTGCCATAAGCCATTCCGTTCCACGTGGAACTTCTCCCCGATATTGGCTTCAGCATACACCCTAGGTTTAGAGGTGCTTAGTCCTCAAAGCTCTCAGGGTAGAAGGGTAAGCTATTTAACCTAACTGGTCCAGTGTTTGGTATGAACCAAGAGTAATTGGATGTAACGAGCGTATTGGAATTCGATTTCTACTTTAGATAAGCAACAAGCAAGAGGCCTCTATCTTACTTAGGGCAATGGACCAGTCTGCCTAGGCTTCGGGGCAGATGTGCTGCTCGGCCCGCTTGAGCCGCGGCTGGTTGGCGCCGGAGACCAGATAACTGTCGATCCGGATCAGAAAGGCCCGGGTCGTCTGGGGCTCCCGCTACCGTAGGGTCGCGTTTCGGCTTTCTAGTGCCATTCAACGCAGCGTGTTGTTGTAGACAAGGATGCCGCATTGGCACGGGGGGTATTGGCCCAGAAGTGCTCGGTTTTCAGATGCTTCAAGCCAGGGGATTCCTGGTTTCCTCAAGCCCGGTCTCGGGGTCGTGCGTTAGCCATAGTGTAGGCGAGTAGCTCATAGCGGGCCTCGTCCTTTGCAGGATCTCCATGGAGGCCCTTCTCATAGGTTGAGGGGTTATTCAGCTTAAGTAGTATGAAATGGGGATAAGATTCTCACCCTAGAGTCTCCCCAATTTTTCCGGGGGATGTTTGCGAGCCCGCGTGACGCGGGCATGGGCGAAGTTTCGACAGAAAATCGGGGGTCGCTTTCCGGTAGAACCAGGGATGCGCTAAGCCACTGACCGGAAAGGAGAACCCCGATGCCTCAGGATGCCATGGCCCGCCGGAACGGGAAAGTTGTGCTTCTCCAGTGGGCCGAGGGATTGACCGGGACCGTCAGCAAGCCGGCTCGAAAG
>CAYVMM010000013.1:0-16630 GCA_964452535.1 uncultured Gammaproteobacteria bacterium
TTGGCCACGCCCAGCTCCCCCCATACGCACGGCGGAGGGCACGTTCGGACGGTCATGGGGGCGGTCCTCATCGGCCTCGCTCCGGTCACCTTGTTCGCGGTATCCCTTTTCGGCTGGCCCTTGGTCTTCCTTCTCCTGGTTACCCTGGCTACCGGGCTGGCCACCGAGGCGGTTGCCCCCCCGACTCCTGAACCGGTCCGTAGGGGCCCATTGAGCTGTTGGTCGCGATCCGTGCGGATGCTCGCTTGATGGGCGTCCGGGTAATGGATCACCGTGAGACCCTGGGGCTAGGGGATGGCATCGAGAGCACGAAGAGCGATTGGATCCAGCAATTCCTCCGCCGAAGACTGGGCCACCCACCTCCAGCGGAGTGGCAGGTGGCAAAGGACAGCGGCGCCTTTGAGGCCTTAACGGGAGCTACAATCACTTCCCGGGCAGTGATCGGCGCCCTACGCCGCGCCCTGGAGCTCTTCCGAGTCCGGAAGTCCACCTTGTTCGCTAGAAGACAGAGAAACGAAGGCCGCTGAGGGAGCGGCCAATTGGGTGAAGAGGGGCTATGAGCGAGGCTGTTCAGAAAGCATTCAAAGAGCGAGGCCGCCAAGGGCTATGGAGCCATAATCCCGCTTTGGTGCAGCTCCTTGGACTTTGTCCGCTGCTGGCCGTTAGTGGAACAGCGGTCAATGGGGTTACCGCCATCGACCGCCTCATGGAGGCCTACTTTCACGATCTCCACCGAATCCTCGGCCTATTCGTTCCGCTCATTGTGACCAACTGCGTTATCCTGGGCCGGGTTGAGGCCTTCGCCTCCAAGAGCTCGGTGCCTATTGCTGCCTGGGATGGTCTGATGACGGGGGTCGGCTTTCCGGGGTGCTGGTGTTATGGGAATGATCCGCGAAATTCTGGGCCCCGCCACTCTCTTCGAGGGGGCCGGAGCGCTCCTTGGTCCCGGTTGGGCCGAGTTAGAAACAACGGTTATCCCTAACTATCCATCCTTCCTGCTGGTCATTCTCCCCCCGGGAGCCTTCTTAGTCTTAGGTTTTCTGATGGCGCTTCGAATACCTCATCAATGCCAAGCTCCAGGCACCAAGCGACGCTCGGCGGAAGGGGCGGGCTCGCTCAGCGCCGAAGATTCGGCCTGAGGCCACCTGACAGGCCTTGGAACGCCTTTCAAGGCCTTATCCAGCTCACCGGGGTTCCGGGTCTGCCATCCAGGGCCCGGGCCGCGGAATACTCCCGGGCCGCGATCTCCACCCGATCCAAGCTGTTCCGGTACCAGAACAGCTCCCCCGGCTGAAGCTCCCCAAAGGTGCGCGCGAACTCCAGCTCTCGGCCCCGGATCCGGAGCCGCCAGTCATCGGGTTTGGAAGGCGCTACCAAGCCGGTGAAAAGGTTCCCATAATGATCCACATAGATGACTTGGGCCCGGTCCGGGTTTACTCGAACGGGATCGGCCACGACTTCTCCGAGAATGGCGTCGTTTCCCCGTGCGAGCTCCGCTCCCGCCGGAGCAAAGATGTCTCGCCCATGGAAACTCGCCGAGGCCTGTTCGGCCTCAGGGCCCTTTAAGCGAAAGCAGGCGGAGCCCTCTATCTCAAGCAGGGAGGTGAACAGTCCGTTATCCGGACCCACCAACCAGAGTCCCGCTGCAGAGACGGCGAGGCTGCGGCGATCCGTCCCCACACCCGGATCCACCACGCCCACCACCACACTCCCTTGAGTCAGATAGGAGGCCAAGGCCTCAAGTAAGAGGCTCGCAGGCTCGGGTGCAAAGGCGGGAGCATAGTGGTGGAGATCGACAATGGGCCTAGGGGGATTACGGGCCAAGATCGCCGTATGCATCTGGCCCACATAAGGGTCGCTAACCCCAAAGTCAGTAAAGAGGGCAATGACGGATTGGGTCACACGCTATTGACCCCGAATGAACCTAGCGGGACTTGCCTCCGGTCTCGCTGGATCGCTCGACTAGCTCGATGACCGCCAGCGGAGCCGAATCTCCCTTACGGTGTCCGGCTCTCAATATCCGAGTATAACCCCCTGGACGCTCCCGATAACGAGGCCCCAACTCATCGAAGAGCTTAACTACTGCCCGGCGGCTTTGAAGCTTGGCAAAGGCCAAGCGCTTGCGATGGACGGTAGCTTCTTTAGCTCGCGTAATTAGCGGCTCTAGGTAACGTCGGAGCTCCTTGGCCTTGGGCACCGTAGTAGTAATGCGCTCGTGCTCAATCAGGGATTTCGCCTGGTTGGCTAAAAGGCTCCGACGCTGGGCCGCGTTACGCTTAAGCTTTCGCCCGGATTGGCGATGGCGCATGGCTCCTTTCCCTCATTATGCCGGCTAGGCGCTTAGCCTGCCTCCTGGTCCTGACTTGAATCCCCAGAAGAGAGCAGTTCCTCTGGCGGCCAGCTCTCCAGCTGCATACCCAGAGACAGGCCCATTGCAGCCAAAACCTCCTTGATCTCGTTCAAGGATTTCTTCCCGAAATTAGGCGTCCTAAGGAGTTCCTGTTCGGTTTTCTGAACCAGATCTCCTACAAAATGGATGTTTTCCGCCTTGAGGCAATTGGCCGAGCGAACTGAGAATTCCAGATCACTGACCGACTTTAACAGATTGGGATCTATCTCTCCCCGCTCGACAGGAAGGGGCTCAACCGGCGCAGAAGGGGCCAAATCCACGAAGACGAACAGCTGATCCCGAAGAAGCTCAGCGGCCTGACGAATCGCCTCCTCCGAAGCGAGACTGCCGTCGGTGCCCACCTCCAAGATCAAACGATCGTAGTCCGTTACACGCCCCACACGGGCGTTCTCTACCTTATAGGTGGCCCGACACACAGGGGTGTAACTCGCATCCACCGGGATCACCCCAATAGTCGAACTCCCATCGTCCTCCCGAGTGGCCGCAGGCTCGTAGCCCCGACCTCGCTGGACAGTCACCTCCATCGCAAGCCGGCAATCGGCCGCCAGATGCGCGATGGCCAAGTCTGGATTGATGATCTCAGCCCCAGTGGGGACCTCAAAGTCCCGAGCAGTGACCTCTCCCTCACCCTCCTGATGCAGGCGCAAGGTGGCTTCATCGTACTCTTTTGCCAGCGAGACCACTAACCCTTTGAGGTTAAGGATGATATCCACCACATCCTCACGCACACCCTCGATGGAGCCAAATTCGTGCAAGACCCCTTCAATTTGAACCTTGGTAACTGCCGTCCCCGGCATGGAAGACAACAGGATCCGTCTTAGGGCATTCCCAAGGGTATGCCCATATCCCCGCTCCAAAGGCTCAAGGGTGATTTTGGCCCCCTTTTCTGAAAGGGGCTCGATCTCGATGTTATCCGGCTTAATTAAAGTATCCGGCATGGGTTCTGCCACCCCTTACTTGGAGTAGAGCTCGACGATCAGGTGTTCATTGATGGACGGGGAGAGATCAGAGCGCTCGGGAAGCGCTTTGACCGTCCCGGTGTAGTTGTTGCTGTCTACCTCTAGCCACTCGGGCCGATCCAGGTCCTCGCTGCGCTGCAAAGCCCATTGGATCCGCCCATGGCTACGTGCCTTCTCAGCCACACTTACCTGATCTCCGGCCCGAACTTGATAAGAAGGAATATTAACCCGCTTGCCATTGACCAAGATGTGGTTATGACGGACCACCTGGCGAGACTCGCTACGGGAGTTCGCAAATCCCATGCGGAAAACAATATTATCTAAGCGCCGCTCCAAGAGCTGAAGGAGGAGCTCCCCCGTATTGCCCTTGCGCCGGGCCGCCTCTTGGTAGTAACGGCGGAATTGGCGTTCCATTACTCCATAGGTCCGCCGCACCTTCTGCTTTTCGCGCAATTGGAAGCCATATTCCGATTGGCGCCGCCGGCTTAAGCCTGCTTCACCCGGAGGATAGGGCCGTTTCTCAATAGCGCACTTATCCGTATAGCATTTCTCACCCTTCAAGTAGAGCTTCTCACCTTCCCGACGACAAAGGCGGCACTTGGGACCGGTATATTTGGCCAAGACGCTTCCCTATCCCCTTGAACGAATTAGACTCGGCGTTTCTTGGGTGGCCGGCAGCCGTTGTGTGGCAGCGGGGTTAAATCACGAATGCTAGTAATGCGGATGCCCGCAGCGTGAAGAGCGCGAACCGCGGACTCCCGCCCAGGTCCGGGACCTTTGACCTCAACATCCAAGCTCTGAATCCCGTGCTCCTGCGCGGCCCGGGCAGCAGACTCGGCCGCCACCTGGGCAGCGAAGGGGGTACTTTTGCGCGACCCCTTAAAACCAGTAGCTCCCGGGGTGGACCAAGCCAAGGTATTCCCCTGGCGGTCAGAGATATTGACCAGCGTATTGTTAAAGGTGGCCTGAACGTGAGCCACCCCTTCAGCGATATTCTTCTTGACCTTCTTCCGAGTCCGCCCTTGCCGACGCTGCTGCTTAGCCATTGGCTATCGCTGCCTCCTCGTGCGAGATCCTACCGTTGAACAGGCTTGCGAGTGCGGGCATTGTTCTTCGTCCGCTGCCCACGCAGCGGCAGGCCACGCCGATGGCGCATACCTCGATAGCTGCCGATATCCCGGAGCCGCTTGATATTCATAGCCTCTTCACGGCGAAGATCGCCCTCCACGCTATAGTTGCTAACCGCCTCGCGGATGGCAATCTCCTCGCTATCCGTCAGATCGCTTACTCGGGTTGAGGGCTCCACATTGGCCATTTTACAGATTGCCTGCGCCCGGCTATCCCCAATCCCGTAGATGTAGGTAAGGGCCACCACTATCCGCTTTCGGAGGGGAAGGTTAACCCCCGCTATCCGTGCCATCACTCTCCCCGCTTCTTCTATTACTGCCTGATCGCAGCTTCCGTTTTACACGCCGCGCCTGACGCCATAGCAGCTTTTGATTGTAGGCCAATTAGGGGCCTAGGATCAACCTTGCCGTTGCTTATGGCGGGGCTCTGTGCAAATCACCCGAACCCGACCGTGGCGTTTAACAACACGACAATTGCGACAGATAGGCTTGACGGAAGCGCGCACCTTCATGGGCTTATCTCCTGCAAAAACCCCCTGTCTCAGGGACCAGCCCTGCCCTTTCCCTGGGGGTTTTGACGATCGCTGGCCGCTATAGGACTACTTAGCACGATAGGTAATCCGACCCCGATTCAGATCATAAGGGGTCAGTTCCACGGTAACCCGATCCCCGGGCAAGATTCGAATGTAATTCTTTCGCATCTTGCCTGAGATATGGGCAATTACCTCGTGGCCATTCTCCAATTCCACCCGAAAGGTGGCATTAGGCAAGGTTTCCACCACCTCGCCCTGCATCTCAATGGTATCTTCCTTCGCCATAGACTTTTTCGTTTGGGCTCCCGGAGCTTATGGCCCGGGAACGGACTTCAGACAGAGCCGATTGCAGCCAGGATCGCTTCTCGAACCGCATCGGGCTCCCGATTACCGTCTATCTTGTGGTAAACCCCTTGCTGGCGGTAATACTCCACTAGCGGTTGAGTACGCTCTTCGAACACAGCGAGACGAGAGCGTACAGTGCTTTCCTGGTCATCCTCTCGCTGATAGAGCTCTCCCCCACACACATCGCATACCCGATCCTTAGAAGGGGGGTTAAAACGAGTATGATAGGTCGTTCCACAGTCCCGACAAATCAACCGCGCGGAAAGCCGCTCAACTAGGGCCTCACTGTCGACATCAATATGGATCACGGCATCGAGGCTTTGACCAATCGCCTCTAGCATATCATCCAAGGCCTCGGCCTGGGCCACGGTCCTCGGGAACCCATCGAGGATGTACCCTTTTTGGGCGTCATCGTCCTCCACTCGCTCCCGAATGATCTTCATCATAATGGCATCGGGCACCAAATCCCCAGCGTCCATGTAGGACTTGGCCTGACGGCCGAGCTCGGAGCCCTCTTGGACCGCCTGACGCAGGATATCTCCCGTCGCGATCTGAGGGATACCGAGCTCCTGAGCTAGCATATGCCCCTGGGTTCCCTTACCTGCGCCCGGGGGCCCAAGGAGGACCATGCGACTCATCAGGCTTTCCCGCCTTTGAGCTGCGCCTTGCGCATTAGGCCTTCATATTGGTGAGTCACCAAGTGCGACTGGATCTGATTAACCGTATCCATAGTCACCGCTACAATAATCAGCAGAGAGGTACCACCGAAGTAGAAAGGCACATTCCATTCCACGATTAAGAATTCGGGAAGCAAGCACACAGCCGTGACATAGAGGGCACCGAAGAAGGTCAACCGGGTTAGGATCCGATCGATGTAGGCGGTAGTATTCTTTCCAGGCCGAATGCCCGGAATGAAGCCCCCGGATTTCTTAAGATTATCGGCGGTATCCCGCGGATCGAACACAATGGCAGTGTAGAAGAAGCAGAAGAAGATAATAGCTACTGAATACAACACCACATAGAGGGGTTGGCCGGGCCGGATAGCCTGAGAAATGTCCTCCAACCAACCCATGCCTCCGCCAGCCCCGAACCATTGGGCAGCAGTCACCGGGAACAAGATAATACTAGAAGCAAAGATAGGCGGGATCACTCCAGCCATATTGACCTTCAGGGGCAAATGGGTGCTTTGGCCCTCGTACACCTTTTGTCCTACCTGGCGCCTGGCATACTGGATGGTAATCCGCCGCTGACCGCGTTCCACAAAGACGATGGCCCCCACTACTCCCAGGGCCCCAACCAACAGGAATAGGACAAACAAAGGCGAAAATTCGCCGGTCCGGGCCAGCTCCAGGGTGGAATATAGGGCCGAGGGCAGCCCGGAGATAATGGCGGCAAAGATAATGAGCGAAATGCCGTTGCCAATCCCTTTCTCGGTGATGCGCTCGCCTAGCCACATCAAAAAGGCGGTTCCCGCTACCAAGGTCATCACGGTAGTAATCCGAAATCCCCATCCCGGATCGATCACCGCCTGTTGCCCACCAGCCTGCATCGACTCTAGGGCCATCGAGACACCAAACCCCTGAAAAGCAGCCAGCCCAATCGTCAGATAACGAGTGTAAACATTGATCTTACGCTGACCGGCTTGACCTTCCTTCTTAAGCTCCTCCAGCTTAGGGGAGACTACCGTCCCTAGCTGAAGGATGATCGAGGCTGAGATGTAGGGCATGATGCCCAGAGCGAAGACCGTTAAGCGCGATAGGGCCCCGCCCGAGAACATATCGAAGAGCCCCAACATGGAGCCTTGCTGCTGAGAGAAGAAGTTCGCCAGGGCCTCGGGGTTGATTCCCGGCGTCGGGATATGCGCCCCGATGCGATAGACCACCAAGATCCCTAGGACGACCAGGATTCGGCGCCTGAGCTCGTTGACCTTGGTTAGATTTCCGGCCCGCGCTAGGCCAGCGAGGTTGCTGCCAACCGCCAAGGTTTAAGGCTCCTCTATACTACCGCCAGCAGCCTCGACCGCACGTCGAGCGCCAGCGGTAATCTTAGTTACCCGAACCGTTAGCCGACGCTCAAGCGCCCCCGTCCCCAAAATCTTGGCGAATCGGTCAGCCCTTTTCATCAAGCCGGCTTCGCGTAGGGTCTGCTCAGTCACCTCGGTCCCCGAGCTAAAGCGATTAAGCTCGTCTAGACGAACCTCTGCGTAACGAAGCGCAAATCGGTCGTTTCGGAAACCCCTTTTGGGAAGGCGTCGTAAGAGCGGCATCTGTCCACCCTCAAAACCGGGTTTGAGGGAACCACCGGCGCGAGCCTTTTGGCCCTTATGGCCTTTGCCCGCCGTCTTCCCCCAACCGGAGGATTCCCCCCGACCGACACGCTTGCCTGCCTTGCGGCTGCCAGGGACGGGTTTGAGCTCGTTGGGCTTCATGAGCTTTCCCTAACTTCGACTAAATGAGCCACCGCTCGGATCATGCCCCGGATAGGCGGGGTATCTTCGCGCTCAACGGTCTGGTTGAGGCGCCGTAAACCCAGGCCACGCACAGTCGCTCGGTGCTTACGCCGGGTACCGGCCAGCCCCCTTTTCAAGGTTATCCGTAGTGTTCCTGCCATAATTTATTATCCCCAGAGCTCTTCGACTGTCTTACCCCGCTTTGCCGCCATGTACTCGGGGCTGATCAGCTGATCCAAGGCATCGAAAGTTGCCCGGACCACATTAACGGGATTAGAGGATCCCAGCGATTTGGCTAGGATATCCTTCACGCCCATCACTTCCATGACTGCCCGAACGGGTCCACCGGCAATAATGCCGGTCCCAGAGCTCGCCGGTCGCAGTAAAACCCGGGCTCCGGCATGGGTCCCTTCCACGGTGTGATGGAGGGTGGCCCCATAAAGGGGAAATGGCTGCATCTCTTTACGAGCCCGATCGATCGCTTTGGTGATGCCATCAGGAACCTCTCGGGCCTTACCGCGCCCAAAACCGACCTTACCTTCGCCGTCACCTACGACAGCAAGCGCCGCGAAGCCAAACTGACGACCTCCTTTGACGGCCTTAGCCACTCGATTGATATGGACCAGTTTCTCTTGGAGCTCGTCCGAGGATGGTTCCCGGTTGATGCCTCCATTTGTCACAACCGCCTCCTCTAAAAATCCAAGCCGTTTTCCCGAGCCGCTTCGGCTAAGGCCTTAATACGACCATGGTATTTATAGCCACCTCGATCGAAGGCGACCTTTCCCACACCAACCTCCTGGGCCCGCTTAGCAATGGCATGTCCTACCCTTGTGGCAGCCTCAACATTTCCGCCACGGGCAACCTCGTTGGCCACCTCCTTATCCAGGGTCGAAGCCGACGCTAAGGTATGCCCCTGCTGATCATCAATGACCTGGGCATAGATGTGGTTAGCGGAGCGAAACACGGACAACCTGGGTCTGCCCTGCTCTCGGATCCGCATGCGGGTCTTAGTTGCCCGTCGTCTGCGACGGGTGAATTTGTCAATTTTGCTCATGGTTCCGCTACTTTTTCTTCGCTTCCTTGCGCAAAACCCGCTCATCAGCGTACCGAATCCCTTTCCCTTTATAGGGCTCCGGCGGTCTCTTGGCTCGGATGTCGGCGGCGACTTGGCCCACTAGCTCCTTGCTAGGGCCTCGGACCACGATGTTGGTTTGGCCTTCCATATCCACCGAGACGCCTGGCGGGACCTCATAAAGAACCGGGTGAGAGAACCCAAGGTGGAGCGTTAAGCTCGAATCTTTCAACTCCGCCCGAAAGCCCACACCATTAATCTCCAGCCGGCGCTCGAACCCTTGGCTTACCCCTTGGATCATGTTAGCGACCAGGGAACGCATCGTCCCAGCAAAGGCCTCCGCCTGACGGGACGTGTCAGCTGCCCGGAAGCGAAGGTAACCATCACTCTGCTCTATCTCCACTTGGGGATGACGGAGTTGATCCAACTCCCCTTTAGGGCCCTTCACCCATACCGCGGCCTCATCAAATGCCACCTCAACCTGATCGGGGAGCGAAACCGGAGCGTCGGCAATTCGGGACATGACTCAAGCCTTCCTTAGTAGACTTGGCACAGGAGTTCACCCCCGAGATTTTCAGCACGCGCCTGCCGATCAGTCATGACGCCCTTGGGGGTGGTTAAGATCACTATTCCAAGGCCATTCAGTACCTTGGGAATCTCATCGGCCCCCCGATATTGACGCAGCCCAGGCCGACTAGCCCGCTGTATCGAAGAGATCACTGGCCGACCTTCAAAGTACCCAAGCTCGACGGTAAGGGTCTTTTTCCCTCCCGCTTCTGCCGTTTCTTCATAGCCCGCAATAAATCCCTCTTCGTGGAGGATGCGAGCGATGGCCGTCTTGACCTTGGAGCCGGGAATGATAACCGTCCGTTTCTCCGCCATCTGACCATTACGGATCCGGGTCAGCATGTCCGCGATGGGATCGGTCATGCTCATGGCCTCAGTCCTCAACTACCAGCTGGATTTGATGACACCGGGGACCTCCCCCCGGAGCACGTGCTCGCGAAGGCACAGCCGACACAAGCCAAACTTGCGGTAATAACCGCGTGCCCGGCCACAGTGATTGCAGCGGTTATGCTGCCGCACCTTAAATCTCTGCTTCTTATTGGCCTTAGCAATCAGTGACTTGCGTGGCACAGCCAACCTCTTTCAGGTTCGGATTTTGTCTCAATCTCATAGCCGTTACGGGCACGCTACGAGCACACATTAACCCTCATCCCCAAACGAATCTAACCTTCGATCTTTTTTTAGGAGCTCGGAAAAGGCATCCCAAGGCCATCAAGGAGGGCTTTGGCCTCCTCATCCGTAGCAGCAGTAGTCGAGAAGATAATATCCATTCCCCGAAGACGAGTCACCTGCTCGTAATCCACCTCGGGGAAGACGATCTGCTCGCTGACCCCCATGGCGTAGTTGCCGCCACCATCAAAGGAATGGGGATTGAGTCCTCGGAAATCCCGGACCCGAGGTAAGGCCACCTGGATGAGCCGGTCAAGGAATTCGTACATCCGCTCTCGGCGAAGGGTAACCTTGCAACCGACTGGCATCCCCTTTCGAATCTTGAAACCGGCCTCGGATTTCCGGGCCCGAGTCACCAACGGCTTCTGGCCCGTAATGGCCGCCAGCTCGCCCATGGCTCGCTCCAATGCTTGCCGATCGCGAGCCGCCTCACCGATCCCCATGTTCACGGTAATCTTCGCCAGCCGGGGCACTTCCATCAGACTCTCATACTGAAATTCCCTGCGGAGACGAGGGACAATCTCTTCGTGGTAGCGCTGCTGCAGTCGGGGTGCCATGACCGTAGGCTCCTAGCTATCCAAGGACTCACCACAAGACCGACAGAAGCGCACCTTACGCCCATCCTCCAAAGTTCGGATGCCAATGCGCACTCCTCGCTCGCAGGTCGGGCAGTAGGGATTGACGTTGGACAGATCTAAGGACGCCTCCCGCTCTTGAATGCCCCCAGCGACTCCTGCTTGAAAGTTCGGTCGGGTGTGGCGTTTGACCATATTAACGTTGGCCACAATCACCCGGTTCTTGCGGGGAAGCACTCGCTGAACCCGGCCGCGCTTGCCAGCATCCTTTCCACTGCGAACAATGACTTCGTCGTTTTGTTTAATCCGTTGCATTGGACGCCTTCTCCAGAAGGGCGATTCTCTCGGTCAGGATCTCACCGCCTTTAAAAGGGCTTTCAAGACTAAAGGGCTATAAGACTTCCGGAGCCAATGAAATGATCTTCATGAAGTTCTTGCCCCGAAGCTCCCGGGTCACTGGACCAAATATACGAGTCCCAATGGGCTCAAGGGAATCATTGAGCAAGACTGCGGCATTGCGGTCGAAGCGGATAAGCGAGCCATCGGAGCGACGGACCCCTTTTGCCGAGCGAACAACCACAGCATTGTAGACTCCCCCCTTCCGGACGCGTCCACGAGGAGCCGCCTCCTTGACAGTAACCTTAATAATATCGCCAATGTTGGCAAATCGGCGCTTAGACCCGCCTAGGACCTTGATAGCTTGGACTTCCCGAGCGCCGCTATTATCAGCGATCCCCAGGCGAGTTTGCATCTGGATCATTCAGTGCCCCTCCTACCGACCGATCAGCCCGAGCCCTAAGCTCCACTGTCCTCCCGCCCCCCAGTCCACTAACCATGCGAATTGGCTGACGGCCCTTTTATCTGTCTGGTTAAACGGCCCGCTCCAAAACCTCAAGCAGACGCCACGCCTTCGTCTTGGAAACTCGGCGACACTCTTCTATTGAAACAAAATCCCCTTCCTGGCACACCTCATCGGGATCATGGACGTGAAGCTTGCTAGAGCGCCGAACGTATTTCCCGTAAAGGGGATCCGGACGCCGGTAATCCACCCGGACAACAGCGGTCTTGGTCGCCTTATTGCCGACCACCACCCCGTTCATCCGCCGCTTATTGCTCCTTTGGGGCATCAAGACTCCGTTGCCTTAGGCTTTTCGTTCAACACGGTTTTGATCCGGGCAATCTCCCGACGCACTTGACGGATTCGCGCAATATTCTCTAACTGACCCGTGGCGTTCTGAAAACGCAGATTGAATTGCTCATCGCGGAACGCGTTGAGCTTCTGTTCCAGTTCCCCCCAACTAAGACTGCGGTATTCCTCTGCCTTGCTAGCCAAGATAAGCCCCCTAATAGCCGCCGCCGCTGCGAGTGATAAAGCGGGTTTTCAAGGGGAGCTTGGCCGCCGCCCGTCGCATAGCCTCGGCCGCAATACCCTCCGATACCCCTTCTAGCTCGTATAAAACGCGGCCCGGTTGAATCTGGGCCACCCAGAACTCCGGGTTCCCCTTGCCTTTACCCATACGGACCTCGGCCGGTTTCTTGGAGATAGGCTTATCTGGAAAAACCCGGATCCAAACTTTCCCCCGGCGCCTAATGTGGCGAGTCATGGCGATTCGAGCGGCCTCAATTTGTCGACTGGTCAACCTGCCCCGGGATGTCGCCTTCAATCCGTAGGCTCCGAAGCTCAACTTGTTTCCGCGTGTAGCCAACCCCCGATTACGGCCTTTTTGCTGCTTACGGAAACGGGTCTTCTTAGGCTGCAGCATCGCTCTCGCTCCTATCCAAACCCCTTTACCCCGCCTGGGCTGGGGCTGACACTGATGCCTCCTGATCTTCCAGGATCTCCCCCTTGAAGATCCAGACCTTAACACCAATGACTCCGTAGGTAGTCTTGGCCTGGGCAAGACCGTAATCCACATCAGCCCGGAAAGTATGCAGAGGGACTCGTCCCTCCCGATACCACTCGGTCCGGGCAATCTCTGAGCCGCCAAGGCGCCCACTCGCGGAGATCTTGATCCCCTGGGCCCCCAACCGCATGGCGTTGCCCATTGCCCGCTTCATAGCACGGCGGAAGGAAACCCGACGCTCCAGCTGCTGCGCCACATTGTCGGCTACTAGGCGGGCGTCAGTCTCCGGTTTGCGAATCTCCTCGATATTGATATGGATCTGCTCCGAAGAAAGCTTTTGTACCTCTCGGCGCAGACGCTCAATATCCTCGCCCTTCTTACCGATCACCATCCCAGGACGCGCAGTGTATATGCTAATCCGAGCATTCCGAGCCGGACGCTCGATCACTACCTTGGAAACTGCCGCGTGTTTAAGCCGCTGTTCAATGTAATCGCGGATGCGAATGTCCTCAGTAAGGTGATCCGCATACTGCCCCCGCTCAGCTAACCATCGAGAGTCCCAATCCTTGACAATCCCCAGGCGCACGCCAATGGGATGCACTTTCTGTCCCATGCTCGATTCCCTAGTCCTGCGCCACCACGATCGTGATATGACTGGTGGGCCGATTAAGAGGAGTAGCCCGACCCATCGCACGGGGTTGGAACCGCTTGAAAGTCGGCCCCTCGTCAATGAAGGCCTCCTTGACCACTAGACGATCCACATCCAAGCCTTCATTGTGCTCGGCGTTGGAAATGGCCGAATCAAGGGTTTTACGAATATAGTGAGCCGGCTTACGACGCTCAAAGCTCAGATACTCGAGTGCCTTCTCCACTGGCTTGCCCCGGATCTGGTTTATCACTAACCGCGCTTTGCGCGGTGACAGCCGCACCGACCGGGTACAGGCTCTTGCTACAGGTCCTTGTTCGCTCATCGGCGACGTGCCTTCTTATCAACCTTGTGCCCACGAAATGTCCGAGTAGGCGCAAACTCCCCAAGCTTATGACCAACCATGTTCTCGTTGATAGCAAGGGGAACATGCTGACGGCCATTATGTACCGCGATAGTCAAGCCCACCATCTCGGGGGTGACCGTCGAGCGCCGCGACCAGGTCTTGATCGGCTTCTTGTCACCACCGGCCGAAGCAGCTCGCACCTTCTTCATCAGCTGGTCGTCAACGAATGGACCTTTTTTGATCGAACGAGGCATGGGTCGTGCCTCCCGCAGCAACTGGGTTGGGTGAAGCATTATTTCTTTCGGCGCCGGACGATCAGCTTATCGGTTTGCTTATTCTTCTTTCGGGTTCGATGCCCCTTGGTCGGCTGCCCCCAAGGAGTCACTGGGTGACGTCCACCAGCGGTATGCCCTTCTCCTCCGCCATGGGGATGATCCACCGGGTTCATCGCCACACCACGGACCTTGGGCCGGCGCCCTCGCCAACGACTAGCTCCAGCCTTGCCTAGCACTTGGTTAGCGTGGTCGGTATTGCCCACTTCTCCCACAACTGCTCGGCAGTCAACGCTCACACGCCGGACCTCACCTGAGGTCATCCGAATCTGGGCTTCCCGCCCCTCCCGGGCCAAGATCTGGGCCCTTGCACCAGCAGCCCGGGCAATTTGCCCCCCCTTCCCAGGCTTTAGCTCCACATTGTGGATAACTGTGCCGGTAGGGATGTTCCGAAGCGGCAAGCAGTTTCCAGGCCGGATGGGGGCATCGTGGCCTGATTGAATCGCGTCGCCTACCCGAAGATTGCGAGGCGCAATGATATAGCGTCTTTCCCCATCCGCGTAAACCACCAAGCCTAGATGGGCGCTACGGTTGGGATCGTACTCCAGGCGCTCGACTCGACCGGGAACACCGTCTTTGTCCCGTTTGAAATCCACTATTCGAAGGCGGCGCTTGTGGCCACCCCCACGCCGGCGAACAGCAATTCGACCATCCCGGTTGCGCCCGCTGATGCGCTTGCCTTTGGCTACTAAACCCTTTTCGGGACCCCCCTTGTGTAGACCGGGGGTTATCACGGTCTCCCGGAAGCGGCTGCCAGGGCTTCTCGGTTTGCGCTTTTTGGTCGGCATAACGGTTCCTTGCGCTATTCGGCACCGAAGAAGTCAATATCTTCGCCCTCAGAAAGGCGAACATAAGCCTTTTTCCAATCCTTACGTCGCCCCTGGATCCGCCCGAAGCGCTTAGGTTTGCCCCTGATATTGACGGTCTGGACACCGATCACTTCTACCTGGAAACGGTCCTCCACAGCCCTTTTAATCTCGCCCTTCGTAGCGTCCCGAGCTACCTCAAAGGTAATTTGATTCGCTTCTCCCCGAATGCGGGTAGACTTTTCAGTAATCAAGGGCCTACGCAGTACCTGGGTTAGGCGCTCGTGATTCATGACAAGCGCTCCTCCAAAGACTGTAAGGCGGATTCGGTAATGACCACTCGATCATGGGTCACAAGATCCAAGGGGCCAACCTGGCCAACCGACACCACCTCAACCCGAGGCAGATTGCGCCCAGCCCGAGTTACCCCTTCATCTCTCTCAGGGACAATTAGGAGAGCCTCTTCGGCCCCTAGAGCCTTAAGCGTGGCTGCTAACTCCCGCGTTTTGCCCCTATCCACCCCAAGGTGGGCCACGACGATCAATTCCTCCCGCCGCAAGAGCTCCGACAAAAGGGAGCACATGGCCCCTCGGCGCATCTTCTTGTTCACCTTCTGCCGATAATCCCTTGGCTTAGGACCAAATATGATCCCTCCTCCCCGCCAAAGGGGACTTCGGTTAGTGCCGGCTCGAGCCCTGCCTGAGCCTTTTTGCTGCCAGGGCTTCTTCCCCCCACCGGAAACCTCTTTCCGGCCCTTAGTTGCATGAGTACCTGTCCTCTTATTGGCAAAAGCAGCGTTTACTACTTGGTGAACCAATCCTTCCCGGAAATGGGTTCCGAATACGGCCTCACTGACTTCCAATGAGCCCGCTTCCCGATTGTCCCAGTGCTTGACAATAATTTCCATGCTCTAGGCCCCCTCCCTCAGGACTTGACCGCCGGCCGCACTAGGATATCGGATCCCTTAGCACCAGGAACCGCGCCTTTAACCAAAAGAAGGTTGCGCTCAGCATCGACCCGAACCACTTCCAGGTTCTGCTGAGTCCTTTGACCTCCGCCCATTTGCCCAGCCATCTTCTTGCCAGGAAAGACTCGACCAGGATCCTGCATCTGGCCAATGGATCCCCCCTTGCGGTGGATCTTGTGAGCACCATGAGACGCTGGACCACCTCCAAATCCCCAACGCTTCATAACACCAGCGTAACCTCGCCCCTTGGTGATTCCTGTCACATCCACCTTTTGACCGCTCTCGAACCGATCCACAGCAATCTCCCCTCCAGCCTCAGGAAGCGCCTCTTCGGCCTCTACCCGAAACTCCCGGAAGACACGCCCAGCAACGACTCCGGCCTTGGCCACATGGCCAGCCATAGGGCGAGGGGTTCGATGGGGCCTACGCGTGCCCGTAGTAACCTGAACGGCAGTATAGCCATCGATCTCAGGCGTCTTCACTTGCGTCACCCGATTTGGGGTAACCTCGATCACGGTGACGGGAACGCTTTCCCCGTCGCCAGTAAAGACACGCGACATCCCTTTCTTCTTGCCAATAACACCAATTGCCATGGCTCTCTACCGCTTTTAGAGCTTAATTTGAACATCCACCCCAGCCGGTAAATCAAGCTTCATCAGCGCATCCACGGTTTGGTCCGTCGGATCCACGATATCCATGAGCCGCTTGTGGGTACGGCACTCGAAGTGGTCCATTCCCCGTTTATCCACGTGCGGCGAACGCAGAAGGGTGAATTTCTCCACTCGGGTGGGCAGCGGTACCGGTCCTTTGACATGAGCCCCGGTACGTTTAGCAGTGCTCACAATCTCACCAGCGGAGTGGTCTAGAAGCTTATGATCGTACGCTTTCAGCCGGATGCGAATCTTTTGTTGTTGAATTGCGGCCATGGCGCCTTACTCCAAGATTTTAGCGACGACGCCGGCGCCGACGGTGCGGCCGCCCTC
>CAYVMM010000014.1:0-16346 GCA_964452535.1 uncultured Gammaproteobacteria bacterium
CATGCGGGATTGCGGGCCCAGATCGAGGCAGGGACCGTGGATTGGCTTCCCCCTCAGGCTAGCCCCAGTGCCGCCGCCCTCGCGGCCCTGGAGCGGCTCCCTTCCAGCAATCCCGTCCTGATCACCACTGCTGACCACGCACTACTCACCGCTGCTCTCATAGATTACTTCTGTGTCCGCGCTCAAGGCGCGGGATCCGATGCCGTGGCCGGAGTCGTGCGCCACGAAATGGTGACCGGTGCCTTCCCGGACATGCATCGCACCGCCTTCCATTTCCGCGATGGCGCCTTCTGCGGGTGCAATCTGTTCGCCTTGTTGACCCCTCGAGGGAGGGAGGTCGTCCGGTTTTGGCGGGACGCCGAGACCCACCGGAAACGGCCCTGGCGTCTGGCACGCCTTTTGGGTGCTCAGTTCCTCCTACGTTACCTGTTAGGGCAATTGACCTTGGCAGAAGCTGTAGACCGTTTGGGGCAGCGAACGGAGACCCAATTGACTCCAATCGAGCTTGAGGAGCCCGCAGCGGCGGTGGATATTGACCAGGCTCAGCATTGGCTCGCTCTCCGCGAGCAGCACCAATCTTCCCTTCTCGGTTAAACAAGGTCCGGACAGTAGCACCTTGCCGTTCCAGGGCAAAGAGGCTACATTACTGCCCGCTAGGCACACCGCGCTCCTTGTTTACTCGTTGATTCTCGGAACCCTTGCTGATCGATCGCTACCTCATCCGCGAGATCGCCAAGCCCTTTACTGGGGTCTGTGCGCTTCTGGTGGCCATCTTTTTGGTCTACAGTGCCTCGGAGCGCCTAGAGGAAGTCGTCGAAGCGCTACAAGGTGTCCGGACTTTCCTGATTCTGATCGGCCTGGAAACCCTGATTGCCCTAGAGGTCCTGCTGCCGCTGGGGCTTTATCTTTCGGTGGTCTTTGGCGTAGCCAGCCTAGCGGAACGAAGAGAGATCCGTGCCCTACAGGCCTCGGGGGTCTCTTTGGTGCGCCTCCTCCGGCCAGTGGCCCTCATTACTCTCCCGGTGGCCGCTATAGTGGCCCTGCTCTCGTTCCATGTCCGACCCTGGGCCTATGCCCAAGCCTACCGCCTCGAGGCAAAGGCCCGAACCCACCTGGGCACGTCGAAGATCGAGCCGGGCCATTTCTACCGCTTGCCCGGAGAAGTCGGAGTCCTGCTGGCCACGGGAGCTAACTCGCACAAAGGCGAGCTGGAAGGGGTGTTCCTGTACAATCGTCAAGGCAGCCAACGGCGGATCATCACAGCCCAGAAGGCCCACTTGGCAGATCTGAAGACCGGCGCCCTGGAGCACCTGACCTTTCAAAACGGCCACCTCTATCGCTTAGGCAACCAGCAAGCCGATTTCATAAGCCGTTTCGGTCGAATGATCCTTAGCCCTCGCCCCCCCCCACCTCTCTCTCTAGAGGATAAGCGTAAGGCAACCGCCACCTTTGATCTCATCCACAGCAGCAATCCGGTCTTCCAGGCCGAGCTCCAGTGGCGTCTCTCTACCCCCTTATCGGTGCTACTCACCGGCTTCATCGGCTTGGTCTTGGGGGCACGAGGAGCCCATCGCAGTCGCGCCCTCAAGCTTCTCGCAGCAGCGATCCTCTACGGCGTCTACTACAACCTCGCAGGAATGGCTCGGAATCTAATGGAGCAAGGATTGGTGGGAACGGCTCCCGGCATCTGGTGGGTTCCCCTCCTATTCGCGATGGGCCTACTGATCACCCTTTTCCAGCCAGCTCGCCTATGGCGGTAGGAAGGCTATGACACAAGGATTACAGCACCGCTCTTCCGTCAGTTACCCCACCCTGGGATCCCGGTAGCATCCTTGCGCCTGCTCAACCGCTATATCTCGGTTCATGCCCTTGTCCGGATTCTGGTTACGGTGGTCATCCTGGCCGCCCTGTTCAGCTTTCTGACCTTCGTTAACGAGCTCGATCAGGTCGGCAAGGGCACCTACTCGGCTGGACAGGCCTTGGGCTTTGTCTTTTTGACCCTTCCCACCCACCTCATAACCCTCCTTCCGGTCGCTGTCCTCCTTGGCTGCCTGCTCTCTCTAAGCAGCCTGGCCCGCACCCGAGAGCTGACCGCCCTTCAGGCCCTGGGAGTAACGGATCGGCAGATCGCCTGGGCCCTCGGACGGGCCACCTTGTTTGTAGTAATGGCGGCGCTGGCCCTAATGGAGCTCGTCACCCCTCCCCTTGAACGATACGCTTACCGGCAACGAGCCGAGGCCCTCTCCGAAGGCAAATCCCTACCCACCTCCCGCGGTCTATGGGCTCGCCGGGGTCGCGAAGTGATCCATATCCGCGGCCTGGATCAAGGCCAGCCCACAGACGTTGATCTCTTTCGGCTGAACGCCTCGAGGAGCGGACTGACAACCCACATCCATGCCGATCGGGCCCGGATCCGCGGCTCCTCACAATGGCTTCTAGAGGACGCAGTGCGGCGCCGATTCACCAAGGAAGGGGTACAGGTCTCCTCAGTTCCGGTCCTCCCCTGGCAATCCTTCCTGGACCCGGATCGACTCGATCAGCTGGTACTGCCCCCTCGCTCGCTGGCTCCCTCCGAGGCCTACCACTATATCCAGAATCTGCAGGCGCGGGGGCAGGAAGCCAGGCAATACGTCCAGACTTTCTGGCGCAAACTGACCATGCCGATTGCCGCCGCTGCCATGATGCTGCTTGCCCTCGCCATGACCTTCAGCCTACTGGACCGGGCCACCACTAGCGGGCGGCTCTTAATGGGGAGCATAGTGGGGCTAACCTTCTACCTAATCGACAATCTGATCGCGAGTTTCGGTCTCCTCTGGGCGGTACCCACAGTATTCAGCGCCGTCCTGCCTCGCCTAACGGCACTCCTTTTCGGCGTGATTCTATTCATAAAGGTTACCGGTGGCGAGGGCTACCGATCGCGGGCGGGGAGGGCCACCCAGGAAGGCAATCGACGGAGCTCACCGGCACAGCGGGAGCTGATCAGTACCTCTTCCCATTGTCCGGGCTCGCCCTCAATCCGGATCAGGTTATAGGCGCCGCAGCGCTCAGGACACGAAGACACCGCTGAGGCCGAGGGGACAGCTAGCGCGGGTATACTGCCCACTCCCGTGGGCAGGCGATACTGACCGGCCCGATGGCTGTGCCCAAAGAGGAGCAGCTCTGCCCCGGCACGGCCCAAGACTTCCGCCACCGCCTTGCGATCGCTCAAGGCCTTTCGGGAGCGTACTACGCCCGGGATGGGCGGATGATGTAAGGCCACAATCCGGAACAGACCACGTTCCCCCGCAGCCCTTAAAAGTCCCTCAAGGCGCGCGCTCTGTTCCTCACCGATCCGACCCATCGCTAGAAAGGGGAGCGAAGGACAAGCGGTAGAGAGGCCAATGAGGGCCACCCCCCCTAGCTCCCGGTAAATGGGAAAGACCTCATCGGGGGAAGCGCCCCTCCCCGGTCCTGCCGCGGGAAGATAAGGGGCCCATAGTCCCATTCCTTCTTCCCAGCGAGAAGAAACGTAGGCATCGTGGTTACCGGGCAAGACAGTCACCCGATCCGAACTACCCAGCCCTTCCAACCATTGCCGTCCTTGGCGATGCTCACTGGGTAGTCCCACTTGAGTCAGGTCACCAGTCACTAGGACATGCTCGGTGCCCTGGCTGAGGGCGTCATCCACCAACTCTTGCAGCTGAGCAAGACTGTGCCGACGCCGTCGCTGCAATTGCCAAGACAGATACCCCAACAGCCGCTGGTTAAACAGCTCGGTCACTCTATCGGGTACGGGCTCGGTGAGATGCGGATCGGAGAAATGGGCGAGAAGCAAAACTCGGCTCTACAGGCAAAGCCTCTGGGAAGAAAAAGCCTTTCTCTCAGGTCGAACAACAGTATACTATAAGTCCACTTCCCTTTCCTCGCCGGCCACCGGGCAACAGACCCGGCGGTCCTTGTGCCCCCTCCAATAGCAACACACCTAAAGCGAGGGGGACCTTCCAACACCAAGAGGCTTAGGTCCAGATAAGCCAAAGTTATTAAGAGAACATCAATCCAATCACCGGAACCGGCCCGCAGCCCATGGCACCACTTTCGCTCTCTTTAGTATGGCAGGAGCGCACACTTTTCCCTTGAGGTCAGCCCCAGAAACCCCATGCGCCGGGTCAGTCTTCTGTGGGGAGCCACTGCGGCCGCCACTCACAGTGGGCATCCTCCACAACCCCAATAGTGGGGGCAATCGCGGCCGCACCGATCAGCGGATCCGACGGGTGGCGGAACGTTTCGGTGCTCCCTTGGAAACCGTCCGGAACCCCAGAGAGATCGAAAGAGGCCTTGATCACCTTGCTGAGCGCGAGGTCGAGCTAATCGCCTTGAATGGCGGCGACGGCACGATCCAAGCTGCGCTGACTCTCCTCCAGGACAAGGTCAGCCCTTTTGGGTATGGGCCTCCTATTGCCCTTCTCCACGCCGGCACAACCGCCATGACAACTCGGGATATGGGCCTAACGGGCAGTCCCCCGCGCGCCCTTTACCGTCTTTTGGAATGGGCCAGCAACCCGGGGCCGCCGGCACCGCTCCAGGAGCGGAGTCTCCTCCGAGTCCAAGCCCATCCCGACGCTAGGCCCTTGTTCGGCTTCTTCCTCGGCGCAGCAGCAATTGCCAAGGGGGTAGACCACTTCCACCGAAATGGCCACCGGCTCCGATCCTTCCCTAGCTTGGGGCCTACGCTGGTCCTGCTTCGTGGACTCCTGGAAATGCCTCGCTCCAAGGCCCATATCGCACGGCCAGTTCCCATCGCCCTTGGGGACAAAAGCCCCCCTGGCCTAGCCCGGAATTACTTGTTATTTTTCGCTACTACCCTACGGCGCTTGATGCTAGGCATGACCCCTTTCTGGGGAACCGAACCGGGTCCCATTCGTTATACTGGCATTGAAGCATCCTCCCACGGCCTCCTCTGGAATGCCTTCCATCTTATCCGAGGCCAGGCTGGCGAGGAGCTAGTCCCTAAAAAGGGCTATCATAGCCATAACACCTCTCGCTTGGAACTGATCCTGGCCAGCACCCTCGTCCTCGACGGCGAGATCATCCAGCCGGACCCCACCCGAGGCCCTGTAACGATCGAAGCCTCTGGCCCTGTAAGCTACCTCGTCCTCTAGCAAGGTCGCGCCATCCCATATCCGGGCCAAAGCCAACAGGATGACCAGTTAGGCGACAAAGGAGTGGATAATCATCCCATGATGGTTTTCAACGGGTAAGGTGATGAGCTGGCGACGCCTTCAGCAATTGATTGCCGAAGCTGACCGCGAGCAAGCACCGCCTCCTCTACAGGCCCTTACCGAGGATCTGGTTCAACAGAGCAAGGGCACCATAGCTGCTGTCGTATTCTATGGCTCCTGTCGACGAGCGGGAAGTTTGGGGGAGGGAATTGCCGATCTGTACCTCCTAGTGGACTCCTATGAGGCCTACTTTGATCAGTTCTCCCAGCGGATAATCGCGCGGCTCCTGCGGCCGACGGTGGAGTATCGGGAAGCGGCCACCCCTCAAGGCCATGTTCGGGCCAAGTGCGCTATCCTGACCCTAAAGGATTTCGAAATCGGGACCTCGGGCGGCTGGTTCCACTCCTACCTATGGGGTCGTTTCGCCCAACCGGCCCCTTTACTCTACGCGCGGGATGAGGGGGTCAAGGCGCGGGTTCGGATGGCCCGGGCAAGAGCCATCCGAACCTTCTTGGATCAAGCGCAGCCAATGTGGCCCCTCCGCCTTCGTCCGTTCCAGGCCTGGTGTCGAGGCCTGGCCCTGAGCTACCGAAGCGAGCTGCGCGCCGAGCCTCTCTTTCGGATCCGACGAATTTATCGCGTCGATCGAGCGTTCTACGAGGAGGCCTTCGCGGCCGCAAAGGAACTGTTGTCTTGGCCTTTGGAGCCCTTAAGGGAAGATTCTAACGGAGAGCAGCATTATCGCTTAACCAAGCCCAACCCAGCAGCCCGGCGACGGGGACATTGGGCCTGGGCCCTTCGCCGCATTCAAGGAAAGATACTCTCCATCCTACGGCTGATTAAGGCGGCTTTTACCTTCCAAGGGGGGACTGACTACATCCTGTGGAAGATCGCTTGTCATAGTGGACGGCGGCTCGTCGCCCGGCCGTGGCAGCGACGTCACCCACTCCTGGCTGCCCCTTGGCTCCTTTGGCGATTCGCTATCCAGAAGGAAAGAGGCAACCCTCCCCCTTCTTCAGACAGCTCCTGATTTGGAGCGGACTTTAAGCCCTGTGCACGAGATCCCGCAGCTCGGAGAAAGCAGCGCAGATGGCATCCATCTGCGCTGGGCTATGGCCGGCGCTCACACTGCAGCGCAGGAGGCTGGCCTCGTCCGGCGTCGCTGGTGGAAGGACCAGATTAACGTAGACCCCAGCCTCTAACAGGCCTTTCCAAAGAGCCAGGGCATCCTCGGGTCGGGGTAAGCGCGGCGCCACCACTGGGCTTACCTCAGGGCCCAAACGGAACCCCAGGTCATCCAGATGGTGATAAAGTCGCCCAGCATTCTCCCAAAGTCGAACCCGAAGTGCGGGACGCTCACGAAGGATGCGCAGGGCTTCCCGGGTGGAGGCGATGGTCGAGGGCGAAGGCGAGGCAGTGAAGATGTAAGGCCGCGAGGTATAGCGCAGGAGGTCGAGCTCCTCGTAATCGCTAACACAGTAGCCACCGATAGCTCCCAAGCTCTTGCTAAAGGTCCCAATCACAAAGTCCACCGCCTCTTCCACCCCGGCTTCTTCCGCACGCCCCCGCCCCTTTTCCCCCAAGACGCCCAGCGAATGCGCCTCATCCACCAGCAGATAGGCCCCCCAAGCCTTGCTGGCCTCGGCAATCTCCTCCAGAGGCGCTCGATCCCCTAGCATGCTATAGAGGCCCTCAACCAGAACCAAGATATCGCCATCACGATCGCTAAGGCGCTTGAGCCGACGCTCGAGGTCCTCAACACAATTATGTCGGAAGCGGAAGATCTCAGCCCCGCTCAGCCGGGCCCCATCGTAAATACTGGCGTGGCAGTCGGCATCGAGTAAGATGGTGTCTTCAGAGCCAATGAGACTGGAAAGGATTCCAAGGTTAGCCTGATAGCCGGTAGAAAAGACAATGGCGTTTCCCCGGCCGAAGAATCCGGCCAACTCTTGCTCCAGCGCAGCGTGGCCGGAATAGGTGCCGTTGGCCATGCGAGACCCTGTAGTCCCGGTCCCCTCGTACCAGGCGGCTTCCGCAGCCGCCTTCACACAATCCGGGTCGAAAGTCAGGCCAAGGTAATTATTAGTCCCAGCTAGGATGGTGCGCCGACCCTCTACGATGGCTTCGGTCGGGGACAAGACTTTATCCATAACAGTATCGAGGGGGTCTAATCCCGCCCCGTGCTCTTGAAGCTGGCGCCGCTCTTTTGCGAGACGCTCGAACTTGTCAAAGATCGCCAATTATTGCTCCTGGATCAGCTTTTCCAGCTTCTGAGCTAGATCTCGCACTGTCTGCACATCCGAAAGGATATTTAAAGGAATGGCAAGATCGAACCGATCTTCCACCTCCAGAAGCAAATCCATCACCTTGAGGGAATCCAGGCCGAGATCCTCGACCAATCGAGTGTCTTCATGGATGGCTTGGCCTTTCTGAGCGAAAGGGGCCAGGCCTTCCCGAATCTCTGCAAGCACCTGCTCATAGCCTTGCATGTTCAACTTCCCAGCCGCGAGCCAGAGCGACTCCCAGGAACCGGGAAGAGGGTGGCTAGGCCTTCTTCAAGAGATACTTGAGGTTGCCAATCCATAGCGTGAGCGATGGCTGTATTGTCGCACACCCAGTTGGGGTAACAGAGCTCGCGCACCTTGCCAGGAGTGATCAAAGGCGCTCGCCCCATTACCCAGCCCAACCCCTCATTGATGCCGGCCGCTCCTAGGGCAAGGGATCGGGGGATTCGGATCCGAATAACGGCCTTCCGGCCTTGTCGGGCAGTCGCTTCAATGAGCTGGTTCCAACAGTAGCCGTCGGGCTGGCCATCATGCAATTCATAGAGCCCCCTGTCAGCCTCGGGTCGCTTCAGCCAAGCTAAGACAGCGGTGCCCAAATCGGTGACATAAAGAAGGGAAAATCGACCTCCTGGCGCACCGAGCACGGGAGCGACCCCCCGTCGAACCCAGCCTAAGACGGGGACGAGACCGCGATCGCCTGGCCCATAGACCGCCGGTGGCCGCAAGATCGCCCAGGGCAGACAGCTCCCTAGCGATTCAAGCCACGCCTCTGCCGACCGTTTGCTAGCCGCGTAAGGGGAAAGAGTAGGCTGCGCAGCAGCGAGGGAAGAGATCAACAGGAAACGCGGTGGTCTCGGTTGCTCGGCAGCAATATGCGCTAGCCGCGCTGTGCCTTCGGCGTTGGTAGCGAAAAAAGGGGCTCTGCCGGCACCTCGAATGGCCCCGGCACAATGGATTATTGCCGCTGCTCCGCTCACTAGGCGAGTCAGGGCCCGCTTATCAGCCAAGTCTCCCAAAACCCGGTAAGCTAGTTGGTCGCCTTCAGGAAAGGAACGCTTGGGGGTCCGCTCCAGAGTACGCACTGCATAGCCCGCGCTTGCCAGGCTTTGAGCTAGATGGCTGCCGATGAACCCGGTTGCGCCAGTTAGGGCCACACTCCGATTCATGGGGCGAGAAGACTCCGCAGCTCCTTCCGTAAGTGGAAGGGCCTTAATGGGTTAACGAGAAGGAACAGGGAGAGGTTTTTGGGCACCCAAGCCAATCGTCCAGTTGATCTGGACCGCTCACGATCGCGATCAGGTCTCCTGGACGTAATCGCGTCCTGGAATCCCCGACTGGGGAGCAGTAGACGGATCCCGTTTCTCAGAGGAACAGCGCCGAAGGAAGTCTTGGCGGGCCTGATTCCGGGAAAGCTTCCCCGAGGAAGTACGCGGAAGGGTTCCAGGTGGCACCGGCTCGACCAAGCTTGGGATCCCATACTCGCGGCGGACACGATCCTGAATCGTGGTCACCAGTTCCCGTCGCCGTTGGGATTCGGCCTCTCGACACTGGACCACTAGCACCGCCATCTCGTTGCCTTGAGGGCTCGGAACCCCAAAGGCACAGGCATCACCTGGACTGACTCCCTCTTCCTGTTCGGCCAGATATTCGAGATCTTGGGGACGGAAGTTGCGCCCATTGACCGTAATCAAATCCTTTTTCCGCCCTGTAATGACGAGCCGGTCACCGATACGATAACCGATGTCGCCCGTATCCAACCAACCATCGTCAAGTAACACTTGCCGGGTAGCCTCTGGGTCATTGAAATACCCAGCCATCACACTGGGCCCCTGTACCAAGATGCTACCACTGATTCGGTCCCCCAGAGGTTGCCCCTGCTCGTCGCAGACGGCTACTTCATGGCCAGGAAGCGGCGCGCCGCAAACAACAAATTCCTTGACGGGGTTTGCTTCATCGTTCCCAACCGGACACCCTACCGCTTCTCCGGTTTCTAAAAGCCGGTGCCCGTCGACCCGGTCAACCTCCATGCCCTGCGCTGGCTGGGAAAAGGTAACCGCAAGGGAGCATTCGGCGAGACCATAGCAGACCAAAAAGGCTCGTTTCTCGAACCCGGCGGGAGCAAAGATCTCAGCGAACCGTACTAACGGACCAGAAGGTACCGGCTCCGCACCGACTCCAGCTACCCGCCATGTCCGCAAATCGAACCGGCCAACGTCTTCCCGCGCTGCCCGCCTAGCGCAAAGGTCATAGCCGAAAGGAGGGCTGTAAGAAATGGTGCCACCATTCTCACTAATCAGCTCAAGCCATTTGCGTGGGCGCATGGCGAAATCCTGAGTTCCCAAGTAATCCACAGATAGCTGGGAGACCAAGGGACCCAGAACGAAGCCTACCAGCCCCATATCGTGATAATAGGGCAGCCAGGAGACACAGCGATCGCCACGGCGAACGCCCAAGCCATAACGGATGATCCCGCTGAGATTGTGCATTACTGCCGACTGGGTAATTAAAACGCCACGCGGGAATCGAGTGCTTCCAGAGGTATATTGGATATAAGCGGGTTCCTCCGGCACAAGGGGTCGAAGCGAATCGTGCGCAAGGGGAAGCCCGCGAAAAGCCTCTGGCGTCCCTACGAAGGCAAGGTCCATTTCCTCCCGAGCTTCCGCCAAAAAGTGAACAAAAGCCGGAGGGGCGATCGCAACCTCAGCGCCGCAGCTCCGTAAAAGTGTGCGCAGCTGTTGGACAAAGGCCCCGTGGCTTCCAAGACCAACAGAGGCCGGCAAGGGAACGGGAACCAATCCGGCATATTGACAGGCGAAGAAAAAGGCTAAGAACTCGGGCCGGGTATCGCCGACAATCGCTACCCGGCTTCCACGCTCTAACCTCAACCCTTGCAGGCGTGTGGCCAAGTCAAGAGCTTGACGGCGCAATTCACCGTAGGTAAGGCTCGCGTAAAGCTCACCGTGGCGGGTGTAGAAATTGGCACCTGTATTTCCCCGAGCCGCGTACTCGAGCGCTTCAACAAGGGTAGCGAAGTTGGCTGGGCGTAAAGGCAGGTCCGGATAAGTGGGAGTTGGTTCCCTGCTCAAAATACCTCCTCCGAGGACTGGGCAGCGACCCATTGTACCCCTGCCTCGCGGAATCGCCCGGCGCCCCCGCGAAACCAGTACCGATAGATCTCGCAAAGAATTCCCCGAACCCCCTTAAAGGGCTCCCACCCGTTCCAAAGCCAGCGGATCCGCCACAAGCCCTTCTAAGGCCGGACCACAAGGCCAGCAGGCGCCACCAAACCGCATGCACTCGAAAAGCGCGTCCAAGACAGGATGTCACCAACCCATGGGATAGCCGCTTATTCTTACCCTTCTTTTAACCGAACGCAACTCTCGATCGGACACCTCAAAAAAAGCTCCTCTTAGGCAAGGTAGCCAGTGATGAAGGCTTCTGCAAAGGAGCACCCCTTATTCGACTTACTTGGCCAGAATATTACCGCTTCCGGTACCGCCGTCGAAGGAAATCCCTTGGCTACGGAAACAGGCAGTCCCGGCGCTCGCGCCGACGCGCTGCACTAACCCATCGCAGGCATCACCCTGCCTCGGCCTATTTTAAGGACAGGCCCCTTCAAGGTCGACGGGAACCGACTTCGACGGGATGAGGCCCATGACCGTGTCCAGCTCGATGAAATTCGCCAGAGAGGACAGGTCCGCTCAACATCAAGGCATTATTGACTAAGCGTTTTTCGGTGTAACCCTATCAGGCCTTTTCTCGGGGGAAGGCTTCGGGGAAAGGCCTGAGCCATGGCCATTGCAATTACCAAGGCCACCCTTTCAGGTCGCTATCGGCCCCTTTGAACGAGACCTTTCGGGGTCAACTCAAACCCTGACGCACTCGCCACCGAGCCGAACCCCCTCCGCTTCTCCAGCCCCGTGGCGATTTTTCCCAGGCACACCCATTTACAGTGTCGTACAGCCCTCCCTGGAGCTGGAACGGATTTCTCAGCGTGGTTCCCTTGCACCAGTGGCTTACCAGGGCGGTGAAAGACCCTTTTTCATCGCCCTGGTCGAAGCGGAGCCGGCCGGCCCCGCTTGTCTAGAAAAACGGGCAACCGGTTGCTTTTCCGGATTTTCCAGGAAAGGGCTCTTTCCCTTTTCCCCGTTTTCAGCGGTGAAAGCCGGCCGTTGAAAAGGGTTTTCAACGGCCTGTTAGGCGGTTTTCTCCTTTAGTGGAGGCTTTTTTCTCTGAGGAAAGGTCTCTTCCATACACAGACGGGAGCGGATGTCTGGACCCTGTTCCTTTCACCGGCTAAGCTGTCCACTATCGCTTTTACTACCTGCTGCCCTATAAGCACAAGAATCCAGGATCCAGGCGATCCCCGTACTCGCACGCTTTGAACCTTGACCGGCGAGGCCTTCTCCGCCCCCGCCGCGGCAAAAGAGGGAGAGATCTTATTCTGGATCTCCGCGTCAATGTCGACCATGTAGCCACTTTACGCCAAGTCCGTCTGACCCGTTACCCCGATCCGGTGCACGCGGCCCTAGAGGCTGAGCGGGCTGGAGCCGATGGGATCACTGTCCACCTTCGGGAAGACCGACACCATATCCAGGAACGGGACTTGCGCCTACTAGCCGAGACGGTCCAAACCCGGCTAACCGTGGAAATCCCCTTAAGTCCGAATCTGCTCACCATAATGGAGCAGCTCCGTCCTCATACATGCTGCCTTGCCCCGAACCATGGTCCGGGCTTCCACCCCAAAGACGGACTCGACCTAGCCTCGGACAAGGCCGAGGTACAGAGGGCGGTCGAACGCTTGAGGGAAGCAAATATCCGACCTTCCCTCTTCGTTGATCCGGACCCGGAGCAATTGGAAGCAGCCGCGGAAACCGGAAGCCGGGTGGTTGAGCTCCATACCGGACTTTTTGGTAAGGCCCGCTCCAAAAGGACCCAAGCGGAACAGCTCGAGTGCATCGAGGCAACCCTTAGCCGAGGCCAGGCCTTGGGGCTGGAAATCCATGCGGGCCATGGGCTGGACTACTCCAATATCGCGCAAGTCGCCGGTCTTCCTGGCATGCAAGAGGTTAATGTCGGTCACGCCATTGTGGCCCAGGCCCTCTTTGACGGATTTGCTTCCGCAGTTGCCCAGATGAAGGAGTTGTTAAGCCGGGCAGCTGGTTAGCCCAGCTACTCCCAAAGGGGTCCCTGCAATTTCAATAGGATAAAATCCCGGAAAGACCGCTAGAGCGTAACATTCTAGCCCCAACAGGGGCCGGCCCTTCGAGCCTGCAGACTCGGATAGCCTCAGGGGTCGGACGTCTTCAGGGAAAGCGGCGATGGAAACACCGCTGTTCACCGAGAGGAGCGGCCCTTCGGCTGCGATGAGGGACTGGGAGCCAGTCCAGCCCGGTCGTCAGGGCTGGTTATTGCGATCACTAGCTCACTTTGGATCCAGAGATCCCCCTTGGTCCGAGGCTTCCCTGCCCTTGCCCTTACTAAGCTTGACCTGAGGACCCGGGAGAGCTGCGGGGAGTGAACGTAACACACAGGGCATCGGTCTCCCCGCGCTCAAGATACTCTCCTGCCCAATAACAGTAATAACCGGGCTCCCCACCCTCTACTGCAGGGCAGTACTCCAGATGGGCACAATCCGGACAGGTCCCAAACCGATTCTTCCCCGCCTCGGGGCCAACCCCCGCTAGCAGCTGCTCAAGATTAGCCTCCAAACCCCGACGAGCACCCTCTGGAAGGGATTCAATTGCCCGGACCAAGATCCTAGCCGGATCTTCGGCCAGCTTGGCCTCCCCCGCCTCGGTCACCTCGATCCGAGCGCTACGGCCATCCTCCGGCCGAGGGATACGGGTTAGGTAACCGGAGGCCTCCAAGGCCTTGATTGTTTGAGAAGCGGTCCCCCGGCTGGTCACATTATAAGCAGCAAAGGCCGACACGGTCCGGGAGAACCGGTTGGCTTGAACAAAATAGCGAAGGGCACTCCACTGGGCCGGTGTTAGCCCCCCTTGAGCACTCTCCGGCTCGCTTAGGCGGGCTAGATAGCGAAGGAGTCCAGCGAGGTTCGCAGCGCTCTTACCGGGCGAGTAGACCATTGCGAAAAAATAGCGTTCCGAAACCACCTTGACAACCGCCTTAAAGCGGGAGATAGTTTTATTTTAAAACTAGAAAGCCCCTTTCGCGATACTCAGATCAGGTTTCTCATCATCTTCTTGAGCAAGTCAGCCTGCCAATCCAGCCATATCACCAGGTGAGGCGTAACCTATGGCGGAAAGCCCAACCGACCAGCAGCTGGTAAGCCGGGTTAAGAGCGGAGAAACGGAGGCCTTTGCCCTTTTGGTCCGGAAATATCAGAACAAGGCCTTTGGCGTGGTAAGCCGTCTGATATCTGATCCCGCAGCCGCTGAGGATGTGGTTCAGGAGAGCTTCCTCCGGGCTTACCGTTCCTTGGATCGCTTCCGAGGCGATAGCGCTTTCTATACCTGGCTTTACCGAATCGCCGTCAACACAGCCAAAAATCACTTGATGGCCCGTGGGCGTCGTCCCCCCAGTGCCGACATCGATGCCTCCGATGCCGAGCAGATGAGCCAATCCGAGGTCATGCGCGAGTTTGGTACCCCCGAGGAGGTGGCCCAGTCCAAGGAATTGGGCGAAAAGGTGATGCAGGTAATCGAGGGTCTTTCTCCAGATTTGAAACAGGCCTTGATCCTCCGAGAGATTGACGGCCTGACCTACGAGGAGATTGCCCGAATCATGGAATGCCCCATTGGCACCGTGCGCTCGCGCATCTTCCGCGCACGAAGCGCCATCCATAATGCCTTGGACCGGCTAGCTCAGGAGGAAAAGGAAGAAACGGAAAGAGCCTAATCCCTACGGCAACACCAAGTGGATCAGCAGCGATCTAAAGAAGCGGGAATCCCCAAATCTTCAGGATCCAACCCCTTTTTCCGAAGCCACTCAGAGTTGAACAGCCGCGAGCGATACCGATCGCCCCCATCGCACAGGATCGTCACCACGGTGGAACCGGGGCCCAGTTCCCGGGCAACCCTCATAGCAGCCGCAATATTTAGCCCCGACGAACTTCCCACGTAAAAACCTTCCTCCCACAGTAGTCGGTAGACATAGCGGACGCTCTCTTGGTCATCGATCAGGATAGCGTCGTCGATGGGGGCCCCTTCTAGATTCTTGGTTACTCGGCTAGTTCCGATCCCTTCGGTGATGGAGCGGGGGCCTTCAGCCTTCAGCTCACCGCGAGTGAAATAGTTGTAGAGTGCGCTTCCTTGAGGATCAGCCAGGACGGTGTGCACAGCGGGGCTCTGCTCCTTTAGATAAGAAGCCACCCCAGCCAAGGTCCCACCCGTGCCAGTGGCACAGGTGAAGGCATCAATGCGGCCACCAGTTTGGCCCCAGATCTCCGGACCAGTGGTCGCGTAGTGATAGCGACGATTGGCAGGATTGTCGAACTGGTTAGCCCAGATGGCGTTATTCAGCTCCGCTGCGTAACGGCCAGCCTGCTTCTGGTAGTTGTTGGGATCACGATAGGGCACTGCCGGTACTGCGTGAACCTCAGCACCGAGGGTTTCCAAGAGCTCGATCTTTTCGCAGCTCTGAGTGTCCGGGATGTAGATGACGAGTCGATACCCCCGAGCGTTGCAAAGGGGTGCCAGACCGATCCCTGTATTGCCCGCGGTACCTTCCACTACAGTACCCCCGGGACGCAGCTCACCCGCATTCTCCGCCTCTTTCAAGATCCCCAGAGCAGCACGGTCCTTGACCGAACCGCTAGGGTTCAAAAACTCTGCCTTACCCAGGATTTCCGCGCCGATCTCGGCGCTCAGCTTAGGCAAGCGGATCAGCGGGGTCTTACCGACGGCGCCGGCAAAGCCTTCTCGAATGTCCATGGCTTTTCCTTGGGCTGCTAGAATGATTGATTCGCAAGGAAGGTACCGACCTTGGCACCGGTAAGGGAAGGGCCCAGCCAATAGAACCCATTGGTCAGCCCATCGCGGCCTTAGCGCCCTGGGGTCGGAATCGCGCCAGCAATTTGGCGTTGATGGCGACGATGACGGTGGACACCGACATCACGGCCGCACCGACCGCCGGCGGCATCAAGAAGCCAACGCCGTAGAGCACGCCAGCCGCAAGGGGAATGGCCACGATATTATAGCCGGCGGCCCACCACAGGTTCTGGATCATCTTGCGGTAAGTGGCAGCGGAGAGCTCGATGACAGCGGCCACATCGCGCGGATCGGAATGGACCAGAACAATGTCGGCCGACTCCACGGCTACGTCGGTCCCGGCGCCAATGGCGATGCCGACATCGGCCTCTACCAGGGCGGGGGCGTCGTTAACGCCGTCGCCCACCATAGCTACGGCCAGGCCGCGCTCCTTCACCTCGCGGATCTTGGCCGCCTTTTGATCGGGCATTACTTGGGCAAAGTAATCGTCCAGGCCTAGCTCGGCGGCTACGGCTTTGGCCACCTGCTCCGAGTCGCCGGTGAGCATCATGCACTGGATACCCATGGCCTTGAGGCGGTCAATGGCCTCCCGAGACTCGACGCGGACGATGTCGGCCAGGGCAATGGCACCCACCACCTCATCCTCGCCCACCACATAGACCACTGTCTTGCCCTCGGCGGCGAGCTTTGCGGGGCGCTCGCCTTCGACCCGCAGGCCCTGGCGCGCCACGTAGCCGGGGCTCACCACACGCACCGTGGTGTCCACTACCTCGGCCTCCAGCCCCTCACCGGGGAGACTGCGAAAATCCACCGGCTGGGGCACGGATAACCCGCGCTCCCGCGCGGCCTCCTGGATGCCCCGGGCGATGGGATGCTCCGACTGGCCCTCCAAAGCCGCAGCCAACCCGAGC
>CAYVMM010000015.1:0-15715 GCA_964452535.1 uncultured Gammaproteobacteria bacterium
CCAAACCGGAGGCCGAAGGCGACCAGAGGCCCAGCTCGGGCACAAGCCGCGGACCGGGCGAAAACCAGCCGTGGAAGAGCAGGACAAAGAGGAATACCCAGCGCAACCTTTGCAAGAGGCGGAATAGGTGACGCCAAGAGCCAGAAGCCCCCATCAAGAGGGCAGGAACTGCCAGCGCATTGGCCACGAGGACAGCCAGGTTGGGCCGCCCCATGATGGCCACAGCAAGAAAGAGCAAAGCCAAGAGCTTAGCACCGGGGTGCCGGGCGGAAAGCCCCCGTCGATAGGTCCTCTTAGGAGATGAAGGGGAGGTAACAGACACAGGTTCGGCCTTTCGAAGCTCGTCTTGGCCCAAGGCTTAATGCAAGGGCGCCAGCATTCTTTGGGCACGCTTTTGCTGATCGAGGTTGCCTTGGGCTTCAATCTCCCTCAGGAGCTCCCGGGCCGACTCCCAGGCCCCCCTATCTAGCCAGGCCTGGGCGAGATCCAGCATGACATCCCAATCCTGCCGGTTCGTTAGACCCTCTTGGGAGGATTCGGCTTGGGAGGATTCGGTCACTTCAGCGTTCTCGAGTAAGCCTGTCGCTTGCCCCTCCTCTTCTTTGCCTTCGGTCATTTCTTCCCGCTCTGATGCTCGAGATACTTCACCGGTCAGAGCCTCCCCGCTGTCGGACTCTAAAGAACTCTCACTCTCTAGGGATAAGGCTTCCGGGCCGTCCCACTCACGCTCCCCCGCATCCGATCCTGGTATGGGATCCTTCTCAAGGGGGCTCACCTCTTCTGGCCTAGTCGTGTCTGCCTCCTCCCTCAAGAGCTGGAGGTCAAACTCCAAAGCCCCTTCTTCCTCCTTGCTAGCGGTCTCTTGGGTCGGCTCCGATCCCCCCCCTTCTAAGCCAACCGGGGACTCGGCACGGATTCCTTCCTCGAAGCTGCGGGTGGTCAAGCGGCCCCCCTGCTCGGAGGACGCTGCCCTTTCAGATACGCCCGATTCCCCCAGAGGCGGGGCTTCCCCGGTCTCGGACGGGGGTGCTTGCCCATTCGCAAGCTCAGGGGCAGCGGCACTTTCCGTTCCTTTCGATCTCAACTGAAGAGCACGGAAACGTGACCATAGGGCAATAATAGCCAAAACCATCAAGCCATTAATCCCGGCGAGCAGCCATAGGGCACCATTCCCCTGGACCGACGTCCCTGAAGGTGCCTTCGGAGCCGCTTGCTGCGTCAGTTTGTTCAGAGAAGCGCTTTGCTTAAGCGCCTTTCCTTGATTCTGGACTTGATCCCGAAGCTCTGCTATGCGCTTGACTAAGTCCTGGAGGCGGGACTGGGTGGCACTGTGCTGATCTTTCAGGGCTTGGCGGAATTGGCTCACCTGTGTCCGAAGCTTAGCAAGAGGGGCGTTCGCTTCCAGACCGGAGTCCCTTCCTTGGGACTCGTTCAATTCCACCTCATTCGGCGTATCCCTGCTAGGGGTCTCAGCAACCGGATCCAAGCTCGTTGGATACTCCGAGTGATCCCCGCCGGCTACGGCTCCACGCTGCTTACGAATGGCTGAACGAGCCTCTTCAGGAGCAATTCCCCGAATCCGGTTCTCGCTTGGCAGGACCAACGTGGCCCCTTGTCGAAGGCGATGCATATTGCCGTCGATAAAGGCCGACCGGTTTGCCTTCCAGGTGGCAACGAGGGCCGCCTCCAGGGAAACGGAGGGGTCCTGGCGAACCCGTCGGACAATTGAGCTTAATGTATCCCCGGACTGAGTAGGACCATAACGATCCCGCTGAGCCCAGCCTTTAACGGCTTTTGTTTCCGGGCGACCCGAGACAGGGGCCGGCTCAACACCCGACAGGGGATCCAACCCGGTCGGCGGAAGTCTTGATGGGGGGGGCAGAGCGGCCTCGGCCGATTCCCCCTTGGAATTGCTTTCAGAGGTCTCCGATTGCGCTACCCGAGGGGGGTCCAGGGTCACGGTGTACACCTTGGAAACCCGGTTGCCCTGGTGATCTACCTGGACCATGACCTTAAACAGGGGAGCCCTAACCGGGATCCGGCTAGTGAGCTGGAGCCTTGGCGGCTCACTGCCCACCAAATGGACCCTAAGCCGTTCAATTAGGGAGGAGGGATCCGCTTCCACTCGCTCATAATCGGATGGGGCAGCGAGGGAAGCCTTCACGTTCTCGGCGGACTCTCGGCCATCCAAACGGATAGGGGCATAAGCCTTCAGAGGACGGCCGAGCTGGGATTCAACCCTTAAAGGGCCCAGGCCGACTCCCGCAACAGGCGGCGACAAGCCCCCCAATCCAACGAAGGCGCCCAAAAGGAGGCCAGCCCGCTCCACCCAAAAGGAGGCCAAACGCCCCCTTCTAACAATCCTTACCAGGAAAGGCAGGCCATTGAAAACGCTTCTGTACCAAAGACAGAGCGCTCTTACCGTGCTCTTTGCCGCGCAACCAATCGCTGCCCCCCCCCTTTTTTAGGGCTTCCGTCCGTTATCGGAGCGGATCGGTAAGCCATTCCCTTTTTAAATCCCACTTCCCCTTTGGCGGCGAACTCGGCCCAGCCGAATGGCCTCTGTAGCTGCCCCCAAGCCCCCCAAGGCCAAGCCCATTACCCCTTTTGCTTGGGAGCTACCCCTGGAAGGAGGGGACAGGCAATCGGCCTACCGGGAATCGACAAGGATACGCAAGGCCCGGCGAATGGGTTCGGCGGCCCCCCAAAGGAGCTGATCACCACAGGAAAAGGCGTTCAGATACTGTTCTCCCATCCGCATCTTGCGAAGCCGGCCTACAGGGATCTTCCTTGTTCCGCTTACTGCAGAAGGGGTGAGACACTCCCGAGAGGGTCCGGACTCATTGGGAATGATTTCCACCCACTCGTTGGCCGCTGCCAAGAGCGATATCACCTCTTCCAAAGGCACATCCTGGGTTAGCTTGACGGTAAAAGCCTGAGCATGGCAACGCATCGTCCCCACGCGAACGCAGGTCCCATCGATCGGGATCGGATCGGCTTGGCGATCCAGGATCTTGTTGCTCTCCTCTGAGCCCTTCCATTCCTCTTTGCTCTGCCCCCCCTCAACTGCCTGATCGATCCATGGAATGAGGCTACCAGCTAAGGGAACACCGGAATGCTCTACCGGGAAATCGCCCGATCGCATGCGCTCCGTCCAAGTCCGATCGATCTCCAGGATGCCAACCGCGGGATCGGACAAACGGTCACCGGCCGCGTCCCGCAGATCGCCCATCTGGCGTACCAGCTCTCGCATCGTCTGGGCACCGGCCCCTGAGGCGGCCTGATAAGTCATCGATGCCATCCACTCCACCAACCCAGCTTGAAATAAGCCTCCCAACGCCATAAGCATGAGGCTAACCGTGCAATTGCCTCCAACAAAGGTCCTTCCGCCACTCTCAATGGCCGAATCGATGGCCTTGCGGTTGATAGGATCCAGGACAATCAGGCTCTCTTCGGCCATGCGCAAAGGAGAAGCCGCATCAATCCAGTAACCATCCCAACCGGAATCCCGGAGCAAAGGGTAGATGGTCTGGGTGTAGCTGCCCCCCTGAGTAGACACAATGGCGTCCATCTCCCGAAGGGTGTCCAGATCCTCAGCATCGGCTACCGGCGGAGCGGCTACCCCAATCTCGGGAGCACTCTCTCCCACTTGGGAGGTAGAAAAAAATACCGGCTCCAGCCCAGCGAAGTCGTTTTCCTCATGCATTCGTTGCATAAGGACCGAGCCAACCATGCCCCGCCATCCCACGAACCCGATCCGCTTTATTGTTCGCTGCACCATAGACTCCTTATCCGATTGCTGCCGAACCGTCCGCACTTAGCGCTTCCACCACGGCATCGCCCATACCGCCCGTTCCCACTGCTGGCCCTTCCTCCGCAATGTCCAGCGTCCGCCAACCGCCAGCCAGAACTTGTTCAATGGCGGCTTCCACTCGCTCGCCTAGCAAGGGCTCACCAAGGCTGTAGCGCAGCATCATAGCCAACGAGAGAAGGGTCGCTAGGGGATTGGCCTGGCCGGAACCCGCAATATCCGGAGCCGAGCCATGGATGGGCTCGTACATGCCTTTGCCCTCGCTATTCAGGGAAGCACTGGGCAGAAGGCCGATGGAGCCCGTGAGCATGCTAGCCTCGTCAGAGAGGATATCACCAAACATATTGGTGGTTACCAGCACATCGAACTGGCGAGGCTCCCGCACCAGCTGCATGGCGGCATTATCTACGTACATGTGGGACAACGCCACATCGGGATAATCCCGCTGACCGAGCTCAGTCATCACATCCCGCCAGAGGTCGGTGGCCTCCAGCACATTGGCCTTATCCACGCTACAGACCCGTCGGCTTCGCTGGCGTGCCAGGTCGAAGGCCACCCGGCCAATGCGCTCGATCTCGTCGGAGGTATAAACCAGGGTGTTCACTCCCTTCTTGCGTCCATCGCCCAGATCCTCGATGCCCCGGGGCTCCCCGAAATAGATCCCACCGGTGAGCTCCCGTACGACTAGGAGGTCAAGGCCTGAAACCAGGGCCGGACGCAAGGCAGACGCACTTACGAGCTCGGGGAAGCACCGAGCCGGACGAAGGTTAGCGAACAGGTCCAATTCCTTGCGCAAGCCCAATAGGGCCCGTTCCGGACGCAACCGGTAGTCCAGGGCCTCCCAGCGCGGCCCTCCCACCGCTCCGAGCAGGACAGCATCGGCTGACTTGGCAAGTTCCAAGGTGACCTCGGGCAAGGGATCTCCGGTCTGATCGTAGGCGGTGCCGCCCACGGGGGCCTCCTCCCACACCACATCCAGGCCGAAATCGGAGCGCAGCACCTCCACAACCTTACAGGCCTCCTGGACAATATCGGGACCGATGCCATCCCCGGGCAGTACGGCGAGCTTACGCGTCATGGCAATCCTTTCGCTTCTTCTAGCGGCTCAAAGTGGCCAAAGGGGATCCAGCGGCCCAACCCCTGGAAAAAGGAGCCCTAGCCTCTATCGGATAAAGCCCCCAGCTCAACCGGCCACCGGCACCTCAAATACCCAAGGCCGGCGCTCGCGGTGGGTGGCCTCAAAGGCCGCGATCGCCTCCTCCCGCTCCAAGGTTAGGCCAATCTCGTCGAGGCCATTGATTAGCATATGCCTTTTGTGTTCGTCCACCTCGAAGGGGATCCGCTCCCCGGAGGGCGTGATGATAGTCTGGGCCTCCAGATCCACGTCCAACTCGTAGCCAAATTGCCCCTCCACCTCGCCAAAGAGGCGGTCCACCGTCGCAGCATCCAGGGTAATGGTGAGGATGCCGTTCTTGGTGCAATTGTTGGCGAAGATATCGGCGAAACTCGGAGCGATGATGACGCGGAAGCCGTAGTCCGCTAGCGCCCAGGGGGCGTGCTCTCGAGAGCTGCCGCAGCCGAAGTTTTCCCGAGTAAGCAGGATGGTTGCGCCTTGGTAGCGCGGTTGATTGAGCACAAAGCTCGGATTTTTGGGCCGAGCGACATCGTCCTTCCCTGGCACGCCTTCGTCCAGATAACGCCACTCGTCAAACAAGTTGGGCCCAAATCCTGTCCGCTCGATGGACTTTAGGAACTGCTTGGGGATGATGGCATCGGTATCGACATTGGGCCGATCCAGGGGGGCCACCAGGCCCTCCATGCGGGTAAACGGTTCCACGGTCCTACTCCTTCAGAAGGATTACTAAGGAGAACGAAAGTGTTGCCATGCTGCGGCGGCCCGGTCCGGTGACTTGATTGATATTCCCCTTAATATTGACTGGCAACCTCGCGGATATCTTCGAAATGGCCTGCAATGGCCGCCGCGGCAGCCATTGCGGGACTGACCAAGTGGGTACGGCCACCGCGGCCCTGACGCCCTTCGAAGTTGCGATTGGAGGTCGAGGCACACCGCTCTCCAGGCGCTAGGCGGTCCTCATTCATGGCCAGGCACATTGAGCATCCCGGCTCCCGCCACTCGAATCCTGCGGCCGTAAAGATCCGATCGAGGCCCTCCGCTTCGGCCTGTTGCTTCACCAGGCCCGATCCAGGCACCACCATCGCCGCCACCCCTTCAGCTACCCGCCTGCCCTCGACCACGGCCGCCGCTGCTCGAAGATCCTCAATCCGGGCATTGGTACAAGAGCCAATAAAGACCCGATCGATCCCGATTTCCCGAACGGAGGTGCCCGGCTCCAGATCCATGTATTCCAGAGCCTTCTCCATGGAAGCCCGCTTGACGGGGTCCCGTTCATCTTTTGGCTCAGGCACTCGCCCGGTGACCGGAACAGTCATTTCGGGAGAAGTGCCCCAGGTGACCTCAGGCACAAGCTCGTCCGCCTCGATTACCACCTCGCGATCGAAGACAGCATCAAGATCCGAGACCAATTCCCGCCAGGAAGCCTCGGCAGCCTCCCAGAGCTTTCCCGTAGGGGCATAAGGGCGACCACGGAAGTAGTCCAGCACCTTGTCATCGACGCCCATCATGCCCGCCCGCGCGCCGGCCTCGATAGCCATATTGCAAATGGTCATCCGGCCTTCGATGGACAGGTCCCGAATGGTCTCGCCGGCGAATTCGATGGCATAACCGGTCCCTCCGGCTGTACCGATGCGCCCAATCACCGCTAGGATGATGTCCTTGGCAGTCACACCGGTAGGGAGGCGACCGTTTACGGTCACCCGCATGGCCATGGGCTTGCGCTGGGGCAAGGTTTGTGTTGCCAGGACATGCTCCACCTCGGAGGTACCAATACCGAAGGCCAGGCATCCGAAGGCCCCATGGGTCGAGGTATGGCTGTCCCCGCAAACCACCGTCATCCCGGGCAAAACAATGCCCTGCTCCGGACCAATGACATGGACAATCCCTTGACGGGGGTCATCCATCTTGAGCTCCGTAATCCCGAACTCTTCACAGTTCCGATCCAGAGCCGCCACTTGCTTGGCCGATACCGGATCCCGGATCCCCTCCGAGCGCTCGGTCGTGGGAACATTGTGATCCGGTACGGCAAAAGTTAGCTCTGGACAGCGAACATCCCGGCCGGCCAAGCGTAGTCCCTCGAAGGCCTGAGGGCTAGTGACCTCATGGACCAAATGGCGGTCGATGAAGAGCCGGGATACGCCAGCGTCGTCGGTTTCCACAACGTGGCTTTCCCACAGCTTGTCCAGCAGGGTTTTTGGGGCCATGGCACTCGCTTCTGGAAAATTCCCGGTTCTCATTCCACCCCCCATCAGAGGCTCGGATGCTCAGCGGGGGGCTCCCCAATCAGCTTATTTAGGGCATGGACATAAGCCTTAACGGAGGCCATCACGATATCGGTATCTGCCCCTTGGCCGTTGACGATGCGCCCGCCGCGCTCCAGCCGAACGGTTACCTCCCCTTGGGCATCGGTTCCTCCCGTAATGGCATTCACCGAATAGAGCTTGAGCTCGGTCTCCACCCCAGCCGCACGCTGAACCGCCTTGAAGGCCGCATCGACCGGGCCATCGCCTGGAGCGGTCTCGCTCTGCTGAACCCCTTCCACATTGAGGGTAACCCGAGCTTCGGGAGCCCGACCTGTCTCTGAGCAAACACGCAGATCGACAACGCCAATTCGCTCGGCGACGCGGCTCACCTGATCATTGACCAGGGCCAGGAGATCTTCATCATAGATCCCCCGTTTCTTGTCAGCCAAAGCCTTGAAGCGCTGGAAGGCTTCCTCGAAGGCTTCCTCCTCAAGATGAACCCCCAGCTCCTTCAACCGACTCCCAAAGGCGTTGCGTCCGGATAGCTTGCCCAGGACCATGCGATTAAGGGACCAGCCCACACTCTCCGCGGTCATGATCTCATAGGTTTCCCGATCCTTAAGGACACCGTCTTGATGGATCCCCGATTCATGGGCAAAGGCGTTTGCCCCCACGATGGCCTTGTTGGGCTGGACAGCAAAACCGGACACTGTGGCCACTAAGCGACTAGTGGGCACAATTTCTGTGGTTTCGACGCGGGTGTCCCCACCGAAATAGTCGGAGCGCGTGCGCAGCGCCATGACTACCTCCTCTAGGGCCGCGTTGCCCGCCCGTTCTCCCAGTCCGTTAACGGTGCACTCCACTTGACGGGCCCCGCTGGCCACAGCGGCCAAGGAGTTGGCCACAGCCAAGCCCAGGTCGTTGTGGCAGTGGACTGAGAAGGTAGCCCGATCGGCCTGCGATACCCGCTCACGGAGCATACGAATACGGGAGCCGAACTCCTCAGGCATAGCATAGCCCACGGTATCGGGGATGTTGATGGTGGTTGCCCCGGCTTCGATGGCGGCCCCCACAATCCGGCAGAGGAAATCCGGATCGGTGCGACCGGCGTCCTCCGGCGAGAATTCCACATTGTCGGTGTACCGACGAGCGCGCTTTACAGCCGCCACCGCTAGCTCCTGGACTTCCTCGCGACTCATTTGGAGCTTGGCCCGCAAGTGGATATCGCTCGTCGCAATAAATGTATGGATCCGAGGGGCAACCGCTCCAGCAAGGGCCTCGCCTGCGCCGTCGATATCCGCTTGGCGGGCCCGGGCCAAACCGCACACCTGACATTCTCGGATCTCGTTGGCAATTGCCTTGACTGACGCGAAATCGCCCTGGGAAGCGGAAGGGAAGCCTGCTTCGATCACATCCACCCGCAACCGCTCTAAGGCGCAGGCAATCTGCAGCTTCTCATCGGCGTTCATGGAAGCACCGGGGCTCTGCTCCCCATCACGCAAAGTCGTATCAAATATCTGGACGCATTCCGCCATTGGCTCTCTCCGCTTTGCCGCCGGAAAGGGGGCTAGGCTTCTGGACCTCTAAACCGGCGGTCATTAGACAGGTAGCTCGCCCTTACTCGGCGCGCCGATTTGAAAAAGGGACACGAGTTTTGGGAAAAGCGCAACCTAGAGGCGTAGGCGCCGCGCTAGTCGCAGGGAGCGAAGGGGGAGGTCAAAGAGAGGGCCTCGGGGAAATTCGGCCAGGCAGACATGGAGCACAAAGAAACTGAGGGGCCCGCTCAAGGCCATCCTTGTCTGAGTAAGGGCCATACGCGAGACTGCTGCTACTGCCATGAGGGATCTCCTAGAAGCTGCCTTTAAAGCTAGACCCCTCTGTCGCTCCTGTCAACCTCGATTCGAGCCCGACGCTCCTGCCGACGGCGACGCAGGCGGCGAATGGTTTCCACCGGGCCGGCCAAGGCATAGAGAAAGAAGAATCCAAATAGGACCAACGGTGGATGGACCGCAACCAGGATCAGCAGCCCCACTCCAGCCACCGCCATGGGGAAGGGAACGCGGTCTCGCAGATCGGCCTCCTTAAAGCTCCAATAGCGGATATTGCTGACCATCAACAGCGCGAGGAAAAAAACCGCAATCAAGGTGATCAGGTCCACCGCCATCCCTGAAAGCCCCGCCCCTTCCACCAAAAGCACCCAAGAGCCCAAGGTGGCTGCGGCCGCTGGCGACGGAAGCCCCTGAAAGTAGCGCTTATCCTTGACCGCGCTTTGGGAATTAAAGCGAGCCAACCGCAGACCGGCACAGGCTGTGAAGAGGAACCCGCCTAGCCAGCCAACATTACCAAAGGGCTGCAAGGCCCACTGATGGGCCAGGACCGCTGGTGCCAGGCCAAAGGAAATGGCATCGGAGATGCTATCGTAATCGGCACCGAAGTGCGTTTCGGCACTGATGAGACGAGCTACCCGCCCGTCGAGGCCGTCAAAGACTAAGGCAATCAGCACCGCTATCCCGGAGGCCAGAAAGGCTTCCTCAATCGCCTTAATAATAGCGAAAAATCCGGCAAACAGGGCCGCAGTGGTTAGCAGATTGGGTAGCAGGTAAACCCCTTTGGGGGGGCTTGCGGGCCATTTCATGGGGTAGCGGTCCTCGCATAGACTAGCTCGATCCGGCGAGCAGCTAATTCCTTTCCTGGTTCACCAGCTTAGCAGCGCTCATGAATTGCATCTTTGAGCGCAGCCGCTGTCCAACCTCCTCAATGGGATGCTCCTGAGCCAAGCGACGGGCCGATTGCAAACGCGGAGTCCCAGCTTGGTTCTCCAAGATATACTCCTTGGCAAAGCTCCCATTCTGGATTTCAGCCAATATGGCGCGCATCTCAGCCCGCACATCGTCATTGATGAGGCGACGCCCGCGCGTAAAGTCCCCGTACTCAGCTGTATTGGAGACGGAATAGCGCATGTTGGCGACTCCTCCCTCATAGAGCAAATCCACGATGAGCTTCATCTCGTGGAGGCATTCGAAGTAGGCCATTTCAGGGGCGTAGCCAGCCTCCACCAAGGTCTCGAAGCCCGATTGGATCAGGGCCGACAAACCGCCACAGAGGACCGCTTGCTCACCAAAGAGATCGGTCTCCGTCTCTTCCCGAAAGCTCGTCTCGATAACCCCTGCTCGCGTGCCTCCATTGGCCTTGGAGTAAGAAAGGGCCAGCTCCCGGGCTTGGCCCGAGGCATCTTGCTCCACTGCGATTAGGTTGGGCACGCCGCTGCCTTGCTCAAAGGTCGCGCGAACGGTATGGCCCGGCCCTTTAGGAGCCACCATAAAGACATCCCCATCCGATCTCGGGGCGATCTGGCCATAATGGATATTGAATCCGTGAGCAAAGGCCAGGGCTGTCCCCTCTCGCAGGTTAGGCTCGATTTGCTCATAGTACAGAGGGCCCTGATGCTCATCGGGGGCTAAGATCATAATCACATCGGCACCAGCTACCGCCTCTTCGACAGGGGCCACCTGCAGTCCCGCCTTCTCGGCCTTGGTCCAGGAGCCAGAGCCTTCGCGTAGCCCCACCGTCACGCGAACCCCGGAATCCCGGAGATTATTGGCGTGGGCGTAGCCCTGCGAACCGTAGCCAATGATGGCTACTTCTTTGCCTTGGATTAAAGAAAGATCAGCGTCGGAATCGTAATACACCTGCATGGTGGGTCCTTTCTTCGCGGACTTGGCATAGGGATGGCACTCTGAAGAACCGGGCTCGATCACAAATCGAGTCTAGGGCAAGGCCGAACAGGCCTACATCCCTTCAGCACCGCGCCCAATGGCAATGGTGCCGGTTCGGACGACCTCTACTACCTGAGAAGTCTCGAAGAGATCCAGGAGGGATTGGAGCTTTTGACCGTTACCAGTAACCTCTAAGGTGTAGGAGGAGCTGGTAACATCGATGATCCGGGATCGATAGATCTCGGCAATACGCTTGATCTCGGCGCGCTCCTCGCTGCTCTGCGCCTGCAATTTGAGTAGAATCATCTCCCGCTCGACGTGGGCTCCCTCGGTAAGATCGGTGACTCGGATCACCTCAATCAGTTTGCGCAGCTGCTTGATGATCTGCTCGATGATTTGCTCATCACCCCAGGTAACAATCGTCATTCGAGAAATTTCCGGATCATCCGTGGGCGCCACCGACAAGCCTTCGATATTATAGCCCCGGGCGGAGAAAAGGCCGGCAACCCGCGAGAGGGCGCCGGCCTCGTTCTCCAGAAGGACCGAGATCAACCGTCGCACCAGCCCCCTCCCATCAGGTCATAGGATGCTATGTAGACGGCCCTTCGCATTCGGCCTCCCTGTCCCCTCTCGATGGCGCTGCAACCGCTCCGGTCAGACGAGAACCATCTCGTCCAGTCCCGCACCAGCTGGCACCATGGGATAGACATTTTCCGCAGGATCAACCACCAAGTCCATAAACACTAGGCCCTCCGTACGAAGGGCCTCTCGAAGCAAATCCTCCACCTCCTCTGGCTTGTCCGTCCGCAGCCCTTTGTGACCATAGGCCTCGCTCAGAGCAACAAAATCGGGAAGGGCGTCCACATAGGATTCGGCATAGCGATTGTCATAAAACAGCTCCTGCCATTGGCGAACCATGCCCAGATAGCCGTTATTCAGGTTGAGGATCTTGACCGGCAGGTGGTACTGCTTGGCGGTGGACAGCTCCTGGATGTTCATCTGGATACTGCCCTCTCCAGTAATACAGACCACCGCCGCGTCGGGATAAGCCATCTGGGCCCCGAGAGCCGCAGGGAAACCGTACCCCATGGTCCCTAGTCCCCCCGAGTTAAGCCACTGGCGGGGGCGCTTGAAAGGGTAGAACTGAGCCGCCCACATCTGGTGCTGACCCACATCGGAGGTCACGATGGCATTGCCCCCGGTCACCTCGTAGAGCGTTTCCAATACATACTGCGGCTTAATCCGCCTATTGTCTCGGTCGTAGGCTAAGCAATCCCGGCTGCGCCACTCGTTGATCTGGTCCCACCATGGCTCAAGGCGCTCGGGATCACCAGCGTCCAACCGATCGGCTACTTGATTCATCTCGGCTAGTACCGACTGCACGTGACCAACAATGGGGACATCGGCCGCCACATTCTTAGAGATGCTAGAGGGATCAATATCTACATGGATGATCTGCGCATGGGGGGCAAAGCGCTCCAGTTTGCCCGTCACGCGATCGTCGAAGCGGGCCCCGATGGCCAAAAGGACATCGCAATGGGTAATGGCCATATTGGCCTCATAAGTCCCATGCATCCCTAGCATCCCGACGAATTGGGGATCGTCTCCGGGATAACCCCCGAGGCCCATGAGGGTATTGGTGATGGGGCAATGGAACTTACGCACCAGCTCAGTAAGCTCTTCAGCCGCATCTCCCAGGATAATTCCACCCCCCGTATAGACCATGGGCCGCTCAGCCCGACGCAGGAGCTCGACTGCCTTCTTGATCTGACCGGAATGGCCTTTGATGGTAGGGCTGTAGGAGCGAAGACGAATCTCGCGCGGATAGTGGAACTCGCACTCGGTTGCCGAAACGTCTTTGGGGATATCCACCACTACGGGTCCAGGCCTTCCGCTAGAGGCAATATAAAAGGCCTTTTTGATGGTCGCCGCCAGATCCTCAACCCTATTGACCAGGAAATTGTGTTTAGTGCATGGACGGGTAATCCCCACTGTATCGGCCTCTTGGAAGGCATCATTGCCGATCATCGCTGTGGGGACTTGGCCGGTAATGACCACGAGGGGAACCGAATCCATATGAGCGGTGGCCAAACCGGTAACCGCATTGGTGGCCCCCGGGCCAGAGGTTACCAAGCCCACCCCCACCTTGCCTGTAGCCTGAGCATATCCTTCGGCAGCATGGATGGCCCCTTGCTCATGGCGTACCAATACGTGGCGCACCCGATCCTGATTGAAGAGGGCGTCGTAGATGTGGAGCACGGCTCCTCCGGGGTACCCGAAGACCGTATCCACGCCTTCTTCTTGCAGACATCGGACCACAATTTCGGCGCCTGTGAGCTTCACGGATGGCTCCTCTAGCGAACGGCCATTTGCCTTATTGATGGGGCACAGCGCTTCGTATGGTATGACGGCCTTTCAAGCTGATAGAGTCCAAGGATGCTTGAAGATAGCCCCTTTAAGCACCCTAGGTTGGGCCCAAGCGAGTGTCAACCGAGAGGTATCGGAACCTGTAGAGCAATGACATTATACGCTACATTTCCCTACACCTGTCCCTATCTGCCAGATCGTACCGCTGTCTCTGCGGTCTACGATCCCTATACGCCCATCGACGGGCCATTGTATAACCAGCTCATCCAGTACGGATTTCGGCGCAGCGGCTATCGACTCTACCGCCCCCAATGCCCTGGCTGCGCTGCCTGCGAGTCCCTTCGCATCCCAGTGGCGCACTTTCGACCGAACCGAAATCAACGACGGACCTGGCGCCGAAATACCGATCTAGAAACGAGTTTTGAGCCGCCTACTTACCGTAGTGAGCATTTTGCCCTCTACAAGCGCTATCAGGGCTACCGGCACCCCGAAGGGGATATGGATTTTGAAGACCCTGCCGACTATGCCCGCGCTTGCTTGGATTCGCCGCTAGATACCCGATTGGTGAGCTTCCGGAAACCGGAAGGGCAGCTCCTCGCCGTGGCCATTACCGATTTCCTAGAGGGGGGATTGTCAGCCGTGTACACCTTTTTTGAGCCGGCAGCTGCCAGGCGCTCCCTGGGCACCTACGCCATCTTGTGGCAAATAGCGCATGCTCAACGACATGGCCTAACTCATCTCTATCTTGGCTACTGGGTACAACAATGCGCCAAGATGGCCTACAAGGGGCAATTCCAACCTGCGGAAGTCTGGAGCGGCTGGCAGTGGCGAACCCTCTCAGAGGATGAAGGCTAAAGCGAGCCGGCCGAGTCAGACCGGGACTCCGATAGGCTAGCGCCGGATCACTCCGCAAGCAATGCGCGGACCCGCCGCCCCGGCCGGATCGGTCATATAGTCATCGGGACCCTTGTGGATAATCAGGGCTGCACCATCGTCGTCGAAGAGCTCGCTGCCTAGCCTCAGCCGCGGATTGAACACCTCTGCCTTCAAATCCCCTGAAGCCGGGACGTGGATGTTGGGCATATCGCCCACATGATATCCCCCCCCACTCAGGAAGCCATGCTTAACCTTAGTCGGGTTAAAGTGCCCTCCGGCCGACTTGAAGGGCGGCGTGCATTGGCCCACCGCATGGACATGAAAGGCGTGCTCACCCTCCGGGAAGCCTTCCAGATCGGCCCGTAACAAGGTCCCATTCGGCCCGGACAACAGCCGCACCTCGCCTACCTGGGCTCCCTCGGTATCCTTCAGGATGGCCCGAGCTTCGTCCGCACTCCTGGCGGCGTGGACGGGACCGACCAATACTAGGGCAACGGCCAGAGGGATCAAGGATTGCAAAACATCGCGCATAATAACCGCCTCCTTGTGTTGGGCCCAATCCGGCGCGGACGGCCATAGCAGGGGAATAGGCCGGGGGGATAATAGCCTTTGGACAGGACAAGCGCCAGCTTACTCCAAACCTCCGCCACCTACGGCCGACACTCCAGCGCCGAGCCTTGGGCTCTCCAGCATTCATCAGGTTCTTAGACCATACCAAGTGCTGGCCAGCCTAATCCAGCCGATTAGGCTCGAGGGTTTCCCGTCGTCGGGAGTGTCCCAGACAAAGTCCTATTATCTAGAACGGCAACTGGATCCCACCATGGAAAGCAAGCCAAAATGGGAGTCCTTCAAAAATAGCTACCAGGAGAAAGCCAACCTTGGAGGAAGAGTTCAAGCTCCGTGTGACTCAGCCTAGGGATTTCGAGCGGATTGCCGAGCCCCCCGAGGTGGTCAGCTTAGCTGAGGGCCCTGCCCGCCCTATCGACATGACCGCAGATTACATCGATACGGAAGATCTGCGCCTGCTGAAGGCTGGCTATGCCTACCGTATCCGATGGGAGGGATCCGGCTGGATGGCCACAGTCAAGGCCGATTTGGGCCGCGCAGCCAAGGATGGACTCCATCGCCATCGCGAGTGGGAGGTTTCAGTTCCCGGACCGGAGCCCAACCTGACCCATTTCGAGGAACCTGACCTGCGCACGGCACTGGCGGAGGCCCAAGGAGACCGCCCCTTGGTGGTCCTATTTCGGGTAACCATGGCACGGCAAAGCTGCCTCCTCCGTTGGCCGGGGGGGACTCGCGCCGAATGGGCAGCGGACCGAGGTCGCATCCTCGCTGGAGAGCGTTCCTTAACGGTCTGCGAAGTGGAAATAGAACACAAGGAAGGCCCTCTAGAACCGATACGCGAGCTAGCCGAAGCGCTCCAGGCCTGCTACCCGCTCATACCCGATCCCCGGACCAAATTTGCCCGGGGACTGGAATTGGCAGGTCTGAGCCCCTCAACGGAAAACCCCGAAAAAGGAAGCTCCTGAAACCGCCATAGGAGGAGGCGGCCCTGTTTTCTTAT
>CAYVMM010000016.1:0-15647 GCA_964452535.1 uncultured Gammaproteobacteria bacterium
CGCCATCGGGGCAAAGGGTCGATTACCAGGCCCATCGCCGGACCGGCACCCAGTGCCCACTCGCTTCCCAGATGGCCCGACAGGTCAGCTGTTGCCTCCAGGAAAGCGTAGGCCAAGTGGCCCTCCCCCAACTTCCAGGCCAGTCCGGCACCCCCATTAGTTCGCCATCGCCAGGGACGCTCGCTCAGATTGCCGTCGGAGCTGACCGCATAGCGGTCAACGGCCGTCCGGATCTTCCAGGATATGGGCTTCCGGAACCGGTCTCGAGGGGAAAGGGATAAGATATCTACCAATTGGAGGCCTTGCAGCTCCACTTCGTCATCCCGTTCATAGTGGCGAACCACGGTATCGAACAGGCTGATCTGCGCCCCCTCCACATACCCGCCATTGGGATCCATGAGGTCGTGGTAGGCAGGGCGCAGGCGCAGCTCCTGGAAGCCGGAGCCCTCCCGAAGGCCGGCTCCGAGGGCCAAGCGGGCTGAGCGGTGGCCTTGGTCGGGTCGCACTGCCGGTCGATCGGCCTCTCGAGTGAGCCTGGGCACATCCAGCCGACTACGCACCAATAGGAGCTTCCGGGCCCGCTCGGCGCCCTGCGTCTGGGCAACCTCTCCGTCGGCCTTCAAATAACGGATATAGGTGTAAGCCAACTCCAAGGTTCGGGCCCGGGTTGGGGCGGGCAGGTCGACCACGGCCTTGGGCCCTTTTTCCCCTAAGGCCACGGCCTTTGCTAGGTCCCGATGCGCCGCCGGAAGCTGGCGGACCCGGTACACCAGCTTGGACTCTAACGAGGGTCGATATCCGACCTCGCCCACCAAACCGGGGACCGCCTCCAAGGCGCGCACGATATCCACCGGAATGGACCAGTAATCGAAACGGCCCCGATTGATGAGGTCCAGCTGGGGCCGTGCGGCCTCTAGGAGGGCAAGGAGCTGCGACGCGCAGTTTTCATCGAAGAAATAATAATCGAAACGGATGCCGCGCAGCTCCCACAAGTGGCGGACCATCCGGGTCACTTCGGCAGGCGCCAGCCGCAGCTCGTATTCCCAAATGTCACGGCTCTCCAAGTCACTGTAGTACTTGATCTTTTCGTAGTAAGGGGCAATGGCGTAGTGGCCCGGGTAGAACCCGGTTAAGCCTTTCACCGCAAACAGCATACCGCCGTCGTCCCCGATGCGGGCGGCGTAGTTCACCGCGTAGGCCAGCATGCGGGTCTTTGGGGTCTGATCCGTGCGATCCAGACGCAGCAGGGTGTGACCAAATAGTGAGGAGGGATTGTTGAGGTAGGCCGCAGGAAACACGAGCGTTACCCCGGCCGCGTCCAAGCGGTTGCGCCACCACATCAAACGAGGACACGGCCGCTCGGGTAGGCGATCCGAGCGGAAATGGAGCTGTCGTTTGAGCCAATGATAACGCGCCGGAAAGGCGCATTGGGGATGCTGTTTACCCGCCTCGCCACTTGCCACCGGCTGATGAGGCTTCAGCGGCCGGAAAAAGGCGCGCAAGGTGGCCTTCAGCTCGGCCCAGGGATCGTACTTGCCGTCCTCGGCAAAGAAAAAATCGGGATCATCAGCACGGCTTTCCAGGCCCCCCAAGGGGGAATCCCCATAGTGAAGAAGGGCACGCCACTGCCGGGATTCGGCTAGGTCACGCTTCTCGGCCCGTCTTAGGAGCTCCTGCCAGTAGGGTACCTCCGTCGCAGATACTGGCACCCACATCGCCATCAGGATCAGCGCCCCAGCCAGCGAGAACAGACCGCCCCCCCGTCCCCTCACACGCTATCGGACACCGTGAGCCGGGATACCACCCGGCGGACCTCCTTGACCTGATGGGTGGTACGCACTGCACGGGCCACTTGGTCCCAGCTCTTCAGCTCTCCCTCCAGGGTAACCACGCCTTCAGCCACATCCACATTAATAGTGGCCACTGAGCTCACGCCCAGGACCCCGGCCAAGGCCGTCTTGACTCGGGCCTGCAGGGCCCGGTCTTTGGACCAAGAAGTGCCCTTCTGGCGCCATTCGCTCAGGCTATCCCAGATGTACTCCCCCTTTTCCCGCATGGCCTTCCGGATCTCTTGCCCTAGGTCCTGGATCTCCTTAGCGACGCCGTCTTCCTTTTGAGGGGACTTCTGGTCAGCGGCCTCCACAGGGAGGAAGGCACAGGCCACAACCAGCCCTATGGTCCAGATCGCGATCCTTCCAGGAGGATTCATAGGCACCTCGTTTTATTCAAGGGAACATCAATCAAGTCACCGGAACCGGCCCGGCGTCTCATGACAAAACTTTCGTCCTTCTTAGTAATTGCGCTTAGGCACAGAAATATCGCAACCGATAAGGGGTGACCTGTGCGGCGGGACTGCCATTCTCCAGGTCTCCCCAGTCGCCCTTCATTCGTTACCGGAATAGCAACGTTGGCCCAAATGGGGCATCAGCTCAAAATGAACCGATTCGATTAGATTTCGGGGAGAAAAGCCGCCCTTTTGGCCAGGGCCCTCGATAAGTCCTCGGGAACCCTCGGCTTCCTTACAGTCTAAGGGGGGAAATAACTCCCTCCGCAAGACAGGAAGCCTTTGGCCACCCTGAAAGGGCCTAATAGGCGCTTCCAGTCCCTTAGGGGGAAAGTAAAGGAATCGATCTATGGAAGCCACTATCCCCATCACCGAGGTTACCGAAGGCCAGCTCCCCAAAGGGCCTAGCATGGAGGAACGCGAAAGGGCCCTCAATGCGGATGAGCGAGAGGCCTTACTGGAGCGCGCCGAGGACCTTCTAAAGGAGAAAGACGCGGTTCTGGTCGCCCATTATTATACCTCGGGGGATTTGCAAGAGCTGGCCGATGCCAGTGGCGGGACAGTCGCCGATTCGCTGGAGATGGCCCGGTTCGGCCATGAGCATCCTGCCCGTACCCTAGCGGTAGCCGGTGTGCGCTTCATGGGTGAGACCGCCAAGATCTTGAATCCCGAAAAACGCGTCTTGATGCCCAGCCGGGAAGCCGAGTGCTCCCTTGACCTGGGCTGCCCCGAAGATCGGTTCGCAGCCTTCTGCAACCAGCATCCGGATCGCACGGTTGTGGTCTATGCTAACACTTCAGCAGCGGTCAAGGCCTGGGCGGACTGGGTAGTCACCTCTTCCATTGCGGTTGATTTGGTGCGCCACCTCCATGAGCAGGGCGAAAAGATCCTGTTTGCTCCCGATCGCCACCTAGGCCATTATATCAAGCGCGTGACAGGAGCCGATCTCCTCAATTGGCCCGGCTCCTGCATTGTCCACGATCACTTCAAGGGGGAGGCACTTCAGGAGCTTCTCACCGAGCACCCCGAAGCCAAGGTCTTAGTCCATCCCGAATCCCCGCGTTCGGTCATCGATCAAGCGGATGTTGTAGGCTCTACGACCCAGCTCATTCAGGCAGCAATGGCTCTACAGGCCCCAACCTATATCGTGGCAACTGATCGGGGCATCTTCCATAAGATGCGGGAGGCCGTGCCCGGCGCGCGCTTTTTGGAGGCCCCCAGCGCCGGGATCGGTGCCACTTGCCAGAGCTGTGCCCATTGTCCTTGGATGGCCATGAACGGCGTATCCAATCTGATCAGCACCTTGGAAACGGGAGCCAACGAGATCCAGGTGGAGCCGGCGGTTGCTCACGCCGCCTGGAGGCCGCTCAAGCGCATGCTGGATTTCAACGCTGAGCGCAAGCACTGCCAGTCCTAGGCCTGAGGGCCCACCGGGGAGACCAGCCCAGCCAGCTAAGATCTGCTTGGGGTCTCCTCCTGATCGCCCTCCCGCTGCTGCTCAATATCCTTCCGTACCTGCTCCATATCCAGCTCGCGCGCCTGTTGGATAAGGCTCTCCAGCCCCTCCCGGGGCAGGACCCCTGACTCCTGGAAGAGGATGATTTGCTCCCGAAAGAGCATCAGGGTCGGGATGGAGCGGATCCCAAAATGAGCGGCCAGTTCCTGCTCCTTCTCGGTATCCACCTGGCCAAAGACAATCTCCGGATAGTCCGCCGAGACTTCTTCGTAGATGGGAGCGAAGGTCTTGCAGGGCTGACACCAAGAGGCCCAGAAATCCACAAAGACCATCTCATTGTTAACGATGGTCTCCTCAAAGTTCTCTTTTGTCAGCGCCACGGTTGGCACAGTGGTTACCTCTTCTCGCGTCGTTTAAAGATTCCCCCGCCGCCGAGCTCAAGGGCTGAAGCACCTGGTGACGGACCCTAGCCGGCCGGCTCCGCTTCGACAGGGCGATAAAAAGGGTTTTTCATGGCCCTGGTAGGAATAGGCCTAACCCCTTGAAGGGTCGACCCCCTTCTTCCCCTTGGGCCACTTGCTAGGGTTGGCGGTTTCCTGATCCGGCCTCGAGACTGGGCCCTTGCCCTTTCCTCTCCATCTCGCCCCAAGCCCGACGGTATTCCGCCATGGCTTGAGGCATATATTCCCGAAGTCGGTCAATGCGCTGCCCGTGCCCGGGGTGGGTAGAAAGGAAGGTCGGTGGCTGGCCCTCTTCGGTGGCTGCCTCCATGGCCTGCCAGAAATCGATGGATGCCCGCGGATCGTAACCTGCTCGCGCCATGTAGATCAGTCCAATCCGGTCCGCCTCCAGCTCCTGCTGTCGGCTATGGGGAAGCAAATAGCCCACCTGGGCACCGAGCCCAAAGGCCGCGAGGAAGAGCTGGCGGGTCTGGGCCGGCTTTTCCCGCAGGGCTGCGCTCAGCCCCATCCCTCCCAGGGAGACCAACAGCGCCTGCGACATGCGCTCGGAACCATGCCGAGCCGCCACATGGGCCACTTCATGGCCCATGACCGTGGCCAGCTCCTCGTCAGTGTCCGCAATTGCCAGGATTCCTTCATAGACCCCGACCCGTCCGCCAGGCAAGGCAAAGGCATTCTTCTGCTCGCTGGCAAAGGTGACCAACTCCCATTGCTCCGCCACTACGCCGGTAGCGGGCCAAGCCACTTGGGCAATCCGCCGGCCCACTCGCTCGACTCGCCTTCGCGCCTGGGGATCCTCGGAAAGCCGCTCCTTCTGTTTGATCTGCGCAAAGGCATCCGCTCCCATGGCCTGCATCTGGGATTCGGGAAGAAAGGACAGGGCCTTGCGCCCCGTGACAGGCACAGTCCGGCAGGAAGCAAGCGTCAGGATCGTTATCAGAGCAACGGCCAGGGCATGGCAACCCGAACGCTGGAGCGTGATGGCCACCGATCATTCTCCTACTCGTGGGGAAATCTCTAGTAGGGAGATCCCCTGCCGTGCTACCCAGAGTCTGGGTAGTCCAACCCCTTCTAGAAACACCACCCTGGCAAAGTAGGATACGGCAGCCTGTTTCGGCAGAGGCACCTCTAGGAATTGCTCCCCAGCCTTGCCTCAATGGCTCGCACCAGAGGTTTCATAAAATAATTCGGGCCCGGATCAATCTCGGCGGAAACCCCCTTATCCATCAGGGTCTGGGCTACGACTGGACCCACCGCAGCCACGGGGATCCGATGAAGGGCCTGCCGCAGGGCTTCCTCGCCTCGACCCCGTCGAGCCACTCGGAACAGGCGCTGTACCTGCTGGCTACTGGTGAAGGCAATGACATCCACTGCCTCCGCTTCCAATCGATCAATCAACTCCTGAACGCGATGGGCTTCGGCTTCCGAGGCATAGATGTAGGGGGCCACTGGATCGGGCTCAGCTCCGGCCGCGCGCAGGAAGGCCATGAATGGCTCGTTGGGCTCGGTACCATAGAGCTGCACGCCGACTCGTTGCCGGTTTAGGTCCAGTTTGGACAGGGTGGCAATCAGACCCCTCGTAGTGGCCTCTTCTGGCATGTAATCGGACCGCAGGCCGAGCTGCCGCAGCTCCCGTTCGGGTTTGGGGCCGCGCGCTGTGACCGGCACATGCTCCAAGGCGGCGACAAAGGCCGCATGCTGGCCCATCTCCCTCGCTACTGGCAGCAGCCGGCGCAGCCCTTCGCCAGTAAACAGCACTAGGTGGTCCAACTGGCCCTCGATCAGGCGGCCCAACCAAGCGCGTACCGGCTCCTGATCGGGATTATCACGGGTGTCCACCAACGGGCAACGAACCACCTCAGCGCCCCGCTCTTCAAGCATCCGCGCCAATAGATCCAGCTTGCGGCTCTCCGGAAGCGCTACCCATCGGCTTTTCAAGCTATTGCCCATGGTTCCGTTCGAGTTGGTACTTGGCTCACCTAACCGCCATCTTGCCCAGCCTAGGCCAAGCCCTGGGTCCCAACTGAAGGGCCCGGACCCCCACCTTATCCTTAAGGATCCGCGCCAGCGAAGCCTCCGCCAAGGCCACTGCCATTTCGGAAACGATCTCGAGGCCCAACGATCGGACATCTGCCCGTGGTGCTGATACCAGATGGGGTCATTACAGCTGCTAAGGGAAAAACCGGGGGTTGCTTTCGACGAAACGTCGGATTAGGCGATCTACCATAAATGCCGATCCGCCGCGCACATAAAAGTAACCGAGTGTGGCGGCCGCGAGCGCCCCACCAACATCGATCATCAGGTCGGTCATGGAATCAACAAGTCCCGATTTCTGCATATTTAAGCCGAAAAGCTGATCCATAAGGAACTCGAAGATCTCCCACAAGGTGCCCAAAGTAACGGCAAACCCAAAGCTTGCTGCCGCCACATAGATGGGAGCGATCCGAATCCGGTTCGTCATGTAAAAAATGTAGACGAGCAAGAAGCCGATTAGGCCCAGTACTAATGCCGAGATTCCGTGGAGAAGCACATCCCACCACCAATAGTGGTGATAGAATTGGCGTACTTCACCCAAAGCAAACGCCGCGTAGAGAAATAGGCAGGTAGCGAGTGAGAACTCGACCGGCAGCTGCACACGTAGATGGTGCTCAATCAAGGCCGGGCCAAAAGTCAGTGCAAGCACCAGCGTCGCCGTAAACATCAGTAGCCATTGACCCTCCCAGGCTGCACCCGCGACTAGCCCGGCAATGGCCAATTGCAAGCCGAGCGCAATCCATCGTTGAATACGCTCGGCAACCTCGCCCCTGCTTAGCCGGTACCAAAATGGCATGGCCTTCTCCCCTGACCAGTGACTTATGTATGGGAGCCTTGGGCACTAACCGGAGAGTAAGCGCTTCTCTACCCATTCCATCTGCTCGGGAGGCCCTCGGAGTACCAAGGCATCCCCAGGACGGAGTCGCAGCTCCAGAGACGGCTCCTCGCCCCGGATTCCGCCCCGCCGTACAGCAACCACCGACACATCACCATTGTCCAGACCCAGGTCGGCTAACCGCTTTCCTACCCCATTGGCGTCCTCTGGCAGGACCACCGTATGCAGCTGCGGTCTACCGAGCTTGTCCCGCTCGGCTAACTCAGTGCTAACGAAGAGGCCCCGAAGCTGGTTGTAGCCGGTGCTCCGGGCATTCTCCAATAGCCGCATGGCTTCCCAGGTGGGGACCCCCAAGGATAGGAGGAGAGTCGTAGCTAGCATTAGGCTAGCCTCTAGGGATTCCGGGAGGACCTCCGTGGCTCCCGCCTGATAGAGCGTTTCCATATGGGTATCGTCGCGAGTGCGGACTAGGATGGCAATGGTCGCGTTCTGCTGACGCACTCGGGCCAGGATCCGCATGGTAGCGTGGTAGTCATCAAAGGTAACGACTAGGGCCCGTGCCCAATCCAGACCGGCTGCCTCTAAGACCGGCCGATGGGTGGCATCGCCGAAGTAGACATGCTCTCCCAGGTTGCGCGCCTCACGGATGCGCACTGGATCCAGATCCAATACTACATACTCTAGCCCTTCGTCCCGCAAGAATTTGACCAGATTCTGACCAATGCGCCCAAAACCAGCAATGATGGTGTGATTTTCCAGTCCATGGGCAGCCTCGGCGAGCTGCTGCTGGCGATCCATTCTCGGTTTCAGATAGCTTTCAGCAAGGAGCCACTTGGTCAGGGTTCCGTTGTATCGGACCAGAAAGGGGGCGAGGACCATGGAAAGGACTACAGCAGTGAGCAGGGCCTGACTGGTAGCGGGGGTGAAAAGGCCATTACTCAAGGCGAGGGCCATCAAGGCAAAGCCAAACTCACCGCCCTGGGCAAGCACCAGCCCGGTCCGGAGTGCCACCCCTGTCTCGTGCCCCACCAAGCGCGCCAGGCCAGCAATCAGCAGCCCCTTGCCCACCGTCAGCAGGGCCATAAGACCCAGAACCCACCCCCAGAGCTCGGTTAACTGGAAGAGATCCAGGCGCATGCCAATGGTAATGAAGAACAGCCCCAGGAGGATGTCCCGGAAGGGTCGGATGTCCGCCTCGATCTGGTGACGAAACTCAGTCTCCCCGAGCATTAGTCCGGCTAGGAAGGCTCCCAGGGGCAGGGAGAGTCCCATCCGGTTGGTAATCCAAGCTGCCGCCAGAGCAACCAAAAGCGCCGAAAGGGTGAAGAGCTCCGGCGAGCGGGCCCGGGCTACCTCCGCGAATAGAGGACGCAAAAGCCAGTGACCGAGGGCAAACATGGCCCCCAAGGCTGCAGCCCCCTTGGCTAGTGCAACCAGCACAGGCAGGAGCATGGGCTGGGCATTGCCCCCGGCTAGGATGGGGATGAGCACCAGGAAGGGGACCACTGCTACATCCTGGAATAAAAGAATGCCGACGGCGTTGCGCCCATGGCGGGATTGCAGCTCGACTTGCTCAACAAGCTGCTTGACAACGATCGCTGTCGAGGACAGCGCCAGGACCCCTCCGAAGATCAGGCCCGACTCCCAGGAAAGCCCTTGGAGTGCGGCCACGGCAGCGCCGGCGCCTGTGACCAGACCGACCTGAATGCCGCCCAGACCGAGTACCGTTCCGCGCATGGCGAGGAAATGGGGCAATGAGAATTCCAGTCCGATGGTAAACAGCAAGAACACCACCCCAATCTCGCCCAGGAAATGGATCGCCTCGTTGTCTCCAATAAACCCGAGGGCGTGAGGTCCCGCCACTAATCCCGCCAACAGATAGCCAAGCACGGGGGGGAGACGGATCCGGCGAAGGATCGCGACAATAAGGACCGACAGGGCGAGCAGGACCAGAACGTCCTGTAGAGGCGAGGGCGCCATTGCCACCTCAAAGATTTGGATAGGGGAGCTTGGTCCAGGCGTCCCAGCTTACACGTCTAGCCGACTGGGTAAGCCCCAGGCTACTTCCTTAGCGAGCCCAGTCCCCTTATTCTGACCAGGATAATGACTGAATAGTCATTGAGTCCGCACGATTCAAAGAGGGAGACCATGCCCGAGCCGTTATCCTCCGACTACCTCTATACCTCCTGCGCTCCAGACAGCTTACCCTTTGAGACAACGGCCGAGCTGGAGCAATACGAGGACTTCCTAGGCCAGGAAAGGGCCCTAGATGCCCTGCATTTCGGCACGGGCATTCGCAATCCTGGCTTCAATCTCTTTGTCCTAGGCCCTAATGGGATCGGCAAGCATACAGTGGTACGCCGCTTCCTCGAGGAGCGAGCGGCCTCCCAGCCCTGCCCTTCGGATTGGTGCTACATCCACAACTTCGATGAGCCTAGCAAGCCCAAGCTGCTCCGCCTGGCTCCCGGATCCGGTCATCGTCTTCAGGAAGATCTGGAACACCTGAGTGAAGAACTGCGCAGTGCCATTCCCGCCACTTTCGAAAGCGATGAGTATCAGAGCCGAATTCACGAGCTTCAGCAGGAGTTCAACCAACGCCAGGAAGAGGCCTTCCAAGAGATCCAGCAGGAGGCCGAGGGGAAGGGGATCACCCTCCTTCAAACGCCCGCTGGCTTTACCTTTGCCCCCATTCGCGACGGCGAAGTCCTTGGGCAGGAGGATTTCCAGAAGCTCCCGGAAGAGGAGCGCCGACGCATTGAACGAGAGATTTCCGAGCTCCAGGAAAAGCTCCAGTGGGTTCTGCGGCAGGTCCCCAAATGGCGCAAGGAGAGCCAAGAGAAGGTCCAAGAGCTCAACCGGGAGATGGTGGATTTCGCTGTCGGCCATCTGATCGCGGGCCTCAAGGAGAACTATCCTGACCACCCGGGTGTCTGCGCTCATCTTGACGCCATCCAGCAGGATGTCCTTGATCACGTGGATCAGTTTCGGGCGGCCCACAAGGACGGCAACGATCGTTCGGGCAGGGAGGAAGACACCTATGAGCCCCTTCTACGCCGCTATCAAGCCAACCTGTTTGTGGATAACCGAGCCACGGAAGGCGCTCCGATCGTCTACGCCGATCTTCCTACCCACCAGCACCTCGTCGGCCGGGTAGAACACCGGGCCCAGCAAGGGGCCCTGCTAACGGACTTCCACCTAATCCGGGAGGGGGCCTTGCACCGCGCCAACGGCGGCTATTTGATACTGGATGCCCGCAAGGTCCTAATGCAGCCGTTCGCCTGGGAGAGCCTCAAGCGCGTCCTCTACGCCGGCGAGGTCCGAGTCGAGTCCCTTGAGCAGATCTACAGTCTCCTATCCACAGTCTCACTGGAACCGGAGCCGGTCCCCTTAGACCTCAAGGTAGTCCTGTTAGGCGATCGCTTCCTGTACTATCTCCTGGCTGAGTACGATCCGGACTTCCGCGAGCTATTCAAGGTCCAGGCCGATTTTGAAGAGGAGCTGGATCGCGGTGAAGAGAACAACCGCCTCTACGCCCGCCTCATCGCCACACTCGCCCAGCGAGAGGATCTCCGCCCCTTGCACAAGGCTGCTGTGGCCCGAATTATTGAGCATGCCTCACGACTGGTGGAGGACAGCGAGCGCCTTTCTCTCCATGGCGGAGAGGTGGCCGACCTGCTCCGGGAGGCCAACTTCTGGGCCGGTGAGGCTGGCCGCGACCAAGTAGAAGCCGAGGATGTCCAGACAGCAATCAACAAACAAACCCGCCGCGGGGAGCGGGTACGTCAGAAGACCCAGGAGGCCATCCAGCGAGACATTGTGTTCATCGACACCCAGGGCGAGAAAGTTAGCCAGATCAATGGCCTCGCTGTTCTCCAGCTAGGCCAGTTTGCCTTTGGCCGGCCCCATCGGATCACCGCTACGGCCCGCCTCGGAGACGGTCAGGTCATCGATATCGAGCGCGAGACCGAGCTGGGCGGCCCGATCCACTCTAAGGGGGTCATGATCCTGACCAACTTCCTAGGGGCCCGTTACTCCCAGCGCTGGACCCTATCCCTCGCCGCCAGCCTGACCTTCGAGCAGTCCTACGGCCTGGTCGAAGGCGATTCGGCCTCAGCCGCCGAGCTCTGTGCCCTCTTGTCCGCCCTTTCCCACCTGCCCATTCGTCAGTCCCTTGCCATAACCGGCTCGGTTAACCAGCACGGGGAAATCCAGGCCGTCGGCGGAGTTAACGAGAAGGTGGAAGGCTTTTTCGATGTCTGCAACGCGCGCGGCCTGACCGGAGATCAGGGAATCCTGATCCCTCGGTCCAATGTGGTCCATCTCATGCTGCGCCGGGACGTTCGAGAGGCAGCCGAGGCAGGCACCTTTCGCGTTTTTCCGATTGCCAGCATCGACGAGGCCCTGACCCTGCTTACAGGTACCCCGGCGGGGGAGCGCGGGCCAGATGGGCTTTTCCCCGAAGGAACTGTGAACCGCCGAGTAGAAGACCGCCTAGGGGAGCTGGCCCAGCTCCACAAGCGGGAAAAGGACTCGGGTAAGGACGATTCGAATGGTGAGTGATCCTCCCTATTCTGGCATTCGACGGGTGGTCGTGCTCGTGGATGCCTCACGAGCAAGCTGGGCAGCCCTGGAGGAAGGGGCGGATCTGGCAGCCCGCCACGGCCTCGAGCTGCTGGGCCTGTTCGTAGAGGAGGAGGACATCCTCCGAGCGGCGACCCTACCAATCGCTTCAGAAGTGGGCCCCGTCTCCGGGGGGGTCCGTCCTCTTGATCCCGAGCGCATTCAACGACGCCTACAAGGCCAGTCGCAAGAAGTGCGGCGCTATCTGACTCGCATTGCCCAAGGCCAAGGCCTTGTATGGTCCCTGCAAATCCTCCGGGGCTGGGCAGCCGATTTGGCCCTTGCCCACACGGGAAGGGGCGACCTCCTGGTGGCCGGCAAGGTCGGATGGTCCTTCTGGCCCCGCGGTCAGCGCCTAGGCTCCACGGCACGGGAGCTGGTGAGCCGGAGCTCCTTCCCCATCATGATCTTGGAAACCCGGACGGAAACAGCGAATCGGCCAATCATCGCTCTCTTCGAGGAGCTCCAAAGCGGCATCCGAGCCCTAGAAATGGCCATTCAGCTTGCCAACTCCAAGGGCTCGCCTTTGGTCGTGCTCATTCCCTCCATCTCGGAAGGGAAGTACCGCAAGCTTGCGGAAGGCGCCCAAGCGGCTCTAGATCGCCTAGGACGCAAGGGGACCTTGCGCGGTCTGGAGACGGGCGGATGCCAGGCTCTGGCGGCGGCCATCCGGCGAGAGTCGGGCCGGGCCCTGGTGATCAGCCGGACCGGGCCGACTCTTGAAGGCGAGGCAGGCCAGCAGCTGATCGCCGCCATGGATATCCTTGTGGTTGTGATCCCTTAACCTTCCGGGAAAGCAGTGGGCTCTTACTCCTCTTCGAGGCGATAGCGACGTGTCAGAGCTCGATCGAGGGTCGAGCCGTCCACGAACTCCAGCTCTCCTCCCAGTGGAACACCGTGGGCTAGCCGGGTTACCCGCACCCCTTGGGATTCGAGGCGCTCGTGGATATAGTGGGCCGTAGCCTCACCCTCTACGGTGGCGTTCGTGGCTACCACGACTTCTGTCACCCCCTCGGCAACCCGCCGATCCAGCCCTTCGAAGGGGAGATCTTCGGGACCAATTCCATCCAAAGGAGACAAGCGCCCCATCAGGACATAGTAAGTCCCATTGAAGGAGGCGGCCTGCTCCACCGCAGGAATATCGGAGGGAGTCTCCACGACACAGAGGAAGGAATGGTCACGGTACGTTGAAGCGCAGATGGGGCAAAGCGCGGACTCACTCAGATTATTGCAGCGCTGACAGTGCCGAATCCGTTCCATCGCATTATCAAGGGCCCGAGCTAGGGAACGAGCTCCTTCTCGATCGCGCTCCAAGAGATAATGCACCATGCGGCGAGCGCTTTTGGGCCCGACACCGGGGAGACGCTGCAGGGCCTTGGTCAGGGCTTCCAAGGCAGGTATGCGCTCGTTCACCTTGGCTGGTTCTCCTAAGGCAATTTTTGTTCCCGTTTCCTTTGACGAGGCTGACGACCTCGTTCCCTTGAGCGCTTATTTGAGCAAATTCCCTAGCCCTGGGAGGTTGCCAAGCCCTCCAGTAATATCGCCCATGAGCTCCTGGCTACGGCTCTCCACTTTAGTCAGTGCGTCATTCACCGCCGCAGCGAACAAATCCTCAAGCATCTCATTGTCGTTATCCTCCATTAGGGAAGGATCGATGCTAACGCTTCGAACAGCGTACTTGCAGGTCATGGTCACCTGCACCATGCCGCCCCCGGCTTGGCCGACAACCTCCTCTTCTGCGAGCTGCTCCTGGGCCTTCTGCATCTGCTCCTGCATCTGCTTGGCCTGTTTCATCAGGCCGTCCATTCCACCTTTCATGACACGCCTCCCGAATTCGATGGGGCAGAATCCCCGTCCCCGATATCCGGTTGCACCGATTCCAAGCGGGCACCGAATCGCTCTTGCAAGGCACGGACCTTGGGATCTTGAGCCAAAGCCCCTTCAGCGGCGGATTGGGCCTCCTGTCGCTGGCGGTCGCGGGCCGCCGCCGGTCCTTCTTCCCCATAATGGGCCTTTAAGGCTTCAATCTCCAGCCTTGGCTGGGTCCCGAATAGAGCCTTCAATGCCTCCTCTAGAGCTGAACGAAAACGCGCGCTTTCGGCTCCGACCTGATGCTCTTTGGGCACGGCTAAGCGCACGCAGTTCGGTGAAAACTCCCGGGCTACTGAATACTCGAGCAAGGAGCGCCAGGCCGGTGCTATGTCCAATCGACCCAGAGTAGCCTCCCATTCCGGAGCCGCTCGCTGCGTAGAGATCTCCTTCCCATAGGCTTGATCCCCAGGCACATCCCGGGAGCCACCAACCTTCGCTGCCCCCCCCTGAATCTGGGGCGCTTCTCCTTTTCCTCCTTCGCCCAGGGGGTCCGATTGCGAGGCGGTTTTTGTCTGGGCGGAATAGGGCCCTAAGTCCCTCTCTTTAGCAGCACTGGGACTTTCCTCGTCGAGATCAGCGCAGCCTGAGGGTCCGGTATCGGAAAACGGCTCAAAGGCCACCATGCGGATCACTGCCATCTCCAGCCCTATCCAAGGCTCCGGGGCCGCTTCTAGATGGCGATGGGCCTCGAGTCCAATCTGATAAAAAAGCTGGATATCCTCCGGCGTCGTACTGTTAGCAAGAGCTTCAAGCCGAGCACGCTCCTCCGCTATAAGACCCGGATCCTGGATGCCACGCTCCGGTACCATTTGGATGACCGCCACTCGGTGGAGGAACCCGAGCAGCTCCGCCAGGGCACTATCCCGATCCAGCCCACTGGCGCTCATCTCGTCCACTCGCTCCAGGGCTGCTTGGCCGTCTCGGCTCGCGACGGCCTCTAGGAGGGCCAGTACTCGGTCATGGTTAACTGTGCCCAGCATCTCCCGAACGAGTTCCACCGTCACCTGGCCGTTACCGAAATTGATCGCTTGGTCAAGGAGGGAGAGACCGTCCCGGAGGCTGCCATCAGCAGCTCGGGCAAGGAGCTGAAGAGCTTCAGGTTCCGCGGTCAGTCCCTCCGTTCCAGCGATAGCACACAGGCGCTCGCTGATCTGCTCCGACGAGAGCTGTCGTAAATCAAACCGAAGACATCGGGAAAGGACGGTAACCGGAATCTTGGCCGGATCGGTGGTGGCCAGAACGAACTTGACGTGATCCGGAGGTTCCTCAAGGGTCTTGAGAAGGGCATTGAAGCTGTGGCCGGAGAGCATGTGTACCTCATCCACAAGGTACACCTTGTATCGCCCCATGGTGGGTAGATATTGCACATTCTCCAGGAGGGCCCGCGTATCATCGACTCGGGTACGTGAAGCGGCATCCACTTCAATAAGATCGATGAACCGACCTTCCTCGATCGCCCGGCAACTGGAGCATTCACCACAAGGATCGGCCGTGATCCCTCCCTCGCAATTCAAGCCTTTGGCCAACAGTCGGCCCAGCGTGGTCTTGCCCACTCCCCGAGATCCGGAGAATAAGAAGGCATGACCCACCCGATTGCTCTCCAGGGCGTAGCTCAAGGAGCGCGCCACATGCCCCTGGCCTACCAGTTCGGTGAAACGCTGAGGGCGCCACTTTCGGGCTAGGACGAGATAGCTCATAGACCAGCTGGAGTGGAAGTGAAGGAAGAGCTGGAGGCGGCGCGGGCAAGCCGCACCACGGCACACGGGGTCACTGCTACCGCTGCTCCCTTCCGGGCCTGACGGGGTTCACAGCTTACCGTTGCGTGGGGGCCTGCCTTCAACGCCGCCGTTGATCGGTATTCTGCCCGGCAAGAGCGTCTACGGCGGCGCTTCCTTCCGGGCCAAAGGGCCGCTGGCAAACTGGCGGAGAGGGAGGGATTCGAACCCTCGGTGCCCTTGCGGGCACACACGCTTTCCAGGCGTGCGCCTTCGACCACTCGGCCACCTCTCCCGAGAAGACCGGCAATTCTACGGACCCAATCGATCCATGACAACGGCACGGCCACCCCGCCTACCGGATATCTTC
>CAYVMM010000017.1:0-15583 GCA_964452535.1 uncultured Gammaproteobacteria bacterium
CCCCCCACTAGGCTTCCCCTGACTCCGGGGCGCGCCCGGATTGCCTGGGATCGGAATTTTCTTGGGCATTGCTCAGGCGGGAAAGACGTGTGAGGTCACGGGGTTGAAATCGAACGAGAGGGATCCCATTTAGGTTTTGACCTCGGAAAAACACGAATACGTGCGGCGGACCGGCGAGCAACTGGCAAAAGTGGGGAAAGGGATAGCGATGAGCGAGCCCACGGATAAGCGGTACCAAGACGAGATTGCCCCCGAAGAGGGCCTTTCACCGGAAGCAGCGCGAGAAGAAGAGGCCGAAGGAGCCAAAGAGGCCAAGGAGGAGTCCCCAGAGCGTAAGGGGGCAGCAGGCTCGGAAGATGAGGTCGATAGCCAGGAGGAGGGCCGGTTGGAGGAGCTTGAGGCCCTTCGAGAGCGGGTTCAAGAGCTCGAGGCAAAGGTGGCCGAGCTTGAGGACACCGCGGCGAGCTATAAGGATCAAGCCTTGCGGGCCCAAGCGGAAGGCGAGAACGCTCGCCGCCGCGCCGAGAAAGACGTCGAGCAAGCCCGGAAGTACGGTTTAGAGGAGTTCTTGAAGGAGCTCCTGCCGGTTAAGGATAGCTTGGAGATGGCGCTCCAAGTGGAGGTCTCGGGGGAAGAAAACGCTGAGAAGCTCCATAAGGGCGTTGAGATGACGGCGAGCGTGCTTGAAGAGGCCCTGCATAAGCACGGGGTGGAAGAGATCAATCCCATTGAGGAAGCCTTCGATCCCAATTACCACCAGGCGATGGCTACGGTAGAGACGGAAGATCAGCCTAACCGGGTGGTTTCCGTCATGCAGAAGGGCTACCTCTTAAACGGACGCCTGGTGCGCCCCGCGCTGGTAGAGGTTTCCGTCCGCTCTGAGGAGGATCAAGACGAGGGGCAACAAGGATCGGCAGAAGCCGGGGGCTCTTCCGAGGCGGATTCTTGAGAACGGAGCTGGGAACCCCAATCCCAGGAAAGCAACCGAATCGCGTCGCAAGGGGATAGGGCAATGAGCAAGATGATTGGGATCGATCTGGGAACCACGAACTCCTGCGTCGCCGTCAAGGAGGGCGAGCGGACACGAGTCATCGAGAACAGCGAGGGCGATCGCACAACGCCATCCATAGTGGCATTCACCGAGGAGGGGGAGCGCCTTGTGGGTCAGGCTGCCAAGCGCCAGGCGGTGACCAATCCTGAGCGCACCCTTTTCGCCATCAAGCGCCTAATCGGGCGTCGCTTCGACGATCCCACTACCAAGAAGGATATGGAGCAGGTACCGTTCAAGATCGTCGAGGCAGACAATGGGGACGCTTGGGTTCAGGTAGATGATCGGAAGTATGCGCCCCAGGAAATCTCGGCCATGGTCCTACAAAAGATGAAGCAGACGGCCGAGGATTATCTGGGCGAAGAGGTTACTGAGGCAGTGATTACCGTGCCCGCCTACTTCAACGATTCCCAGCGTCAGGCCACTAAGGATGCTGGACGTATCGCCGGGCTCGATGTTAAGCGCATCATCAACGAGCCGACGGCGGCGGCTTTGGCTTACGGTCTGGACAAGAAGGAAGGTGGCCAGGGCAAGGACCGCAAGGTAGCCGTCTACGACCTCGGGGGTGGAACGTTCGACATCTCCATCATCGATATTGCGGAGGTCGAGGGCGAGGCCTCCTTTGAGGTGTTGGCTACCAGTGGCGATACCTTCCTGGGAGGCGAAGATTTCGACCAGCGCTTGATGGATTACCTTGCGGATGAGTTTAAGCGCCAAGAAGGCATTGATCTGCGTCAAGACCGGCTGGCCCTGCAACGGCTCAAGGATGCCGCAGAGAAGGCCAAGATCGAGCTTTCTTCCACTCAGCAGACGACGGTGAGCTTGCCTTTCATCACGGCCGATCAGAACGGGCCTAAACACCTGGAGCTCAAGGTGACTCGGGCCAAGTTCGAGTCCCTTGTGGAGGATCTGGTGCAGCGTAGCATCGATCCTTGCAAGACCGCTTTGGACGATGCTGGCGTCTCTGCCAAGGAGATCGATGACGTTATCCTGGTGGGCGGTCAGACCCGTATGCCCAAGGTCCAGGAGCAGGTCAAGGGCTTCTTCGGCGCGGAGCCGCGCAAAGATGTCAATCCGGACGAGGTGGTGGCCATTGGTGCGGCCATCCAGGCGGGCGTGCTTTCCGGAGAAGTGAAAGATGTCCTGCTCATGGATGTGACGCCGCTTTCCCTGGGAATCGAGACCTTGGGTGGGGTGATGACCAAGCTGATCGAGAAGAACACGACCATCCCGACCAGTGCCTCCCAGGTGTTCTCCACAGCGGAGGATAATCAAACGGCAGTGACCATCCATGTCCTACAGGGTGAGCGCGAGATGGCCAAGGACAATAAGTCCCTGGGCCGCTTCGACCTGACTGATATCCCGCCCGCCCCGCGGGGGATGCCGCAGATCGAAGTAACCTTCGATATCGATGCCAACGGCATCCTGAATGTGTCTGCCAAGGACAAGGGAACCGGCCGTGAGCAGTCCATTCAGATTCGAGCTGGCTCCGGTCTTTCCGAAGAAGAGATCGAACGGATGGTCAAGGATGCCGAGGAGCACGAAGAAGAGGATCGCAGGCAGCGGGAGCTGGTCGAGGCCCGCAACCAGGCCGATACCTTGATCCACTCGACGCGCAAGTCGCTGGAGGATTACGGCGACAAGGTGAGTGATGAGGACCGGCAGGGCATCGAGTCGGCTATTAGCGAGCTCGAGCAGGCTATGGAGGGCGAGGACAAGGAGGCCATTGATCAGGCCATGGAGAAACTGTCTCAGGCCTCCCACAAGCTTGCCGAGCAGGCCTATAAGCAAGCGGGTGCTGAGCAGACCGAAACCGGAACCCAGGGCGAATCCACGGCGCAATCCTCCGAGGAGGATGTGATCGATGCCGAGTTCACCGAGGATGAGGATCAGCGAGGCAAGGGCCAGTAAGCATGCCCTGGCTTCATCCGAGCGGGGAGAGCAGGCGCGGGAGGGAGGCCCGCGCCTGTTTGCCGTGGCGCTTCGGAGCGTTTGTTAACCGGAGAAAGGGATTCCATGGCGCAGCGTGATTACTACCAGATCCTAGGGGTCACGAAGCAGGCCTCCGACGAGGAAATCAAAAAGGCCTATCGGCGATTGGCCATGAAGTATCATCCGGATCGGAATCCGGATGACGAGGAGGCCGAGGAGAAGTTTAAGGAGGCCAAGGAGGCTTACGAGGTCCTCTCGGATCCGGAACAGCGGGCAGCCTATGATCGCTTTGGCCACGCCGGAGTCGCTGGGGGCACCGCAGGGAGTGGCGCTGAGGGCTTCGGTGGTTTCGGCGGCTTTGGCGACATCTTCGGTGACATCTTCGGCGACATCTTCGGCGGCAGCCAAGGTCGAAGGCGAACCCAACGCGGGGCGGATCTCCGGTATACTCTGGACCTCTCCCTGGAGGAGGCGGCTCAGGGGACCACGGTCAATATCCGTATCCCATCTCGGGTGGCGTGCGAGACCTGCAGCGGATCAGGGGCCAAGCCGGGGACCTCCAAGAGCCGTTGCAGCACCTGCAACGGGATGGGCCAAGTCCGGATGCAGCAAGGCTTCTTTTCGGTTACCCAGCCCTGCCCCGACTGCGGTGGTGAGGGGCAAAAGATCGAGCGCCCCTGCTCCGATTGCCGGGGAACAGGGACCCGGCGGGAAGAGAAGACGCTGGAAGCCAATATTCCCGCGGGGGTGGACTCCGGGGATCGCATCCGCCTTGCTGGCGAAGGCGAGCCGGGTGAGCGCGGTGGGGCCCGTGGGGACCTCTTTGTGGAGGTCCGGCTCAAGCCCCATCCCATCTTTGAACGCGAGGGCGACGATCTGCGCTGTGAGGTCCCCATCAGTGTGACCCAAGCGGCCCTGGGGGATCAGGTGGCGGTGCCGACGCTCCAGGGCGAGGCCAAGATGAAAATCCCCGCTGGCACCCAGTCGGGTAAGACCTTTCGACTGCGGGGCAAAGGCATCAAGGGGGTGCGCTCTCCGAAGCCGGGTGATCTCTTGTGCACGGTGCGTGTCGAGACCCCGGTTAATCTCTCTGAGCGTCAAAGGGACCTGCTACGGGAGTTGGAGGAAGAGGCCGAAAAGGCCAATGGCTCCTATCCGCAGAGTAGGTCCTGGTGGGATAAGGTGCGCGATTTCCTAGATCGGCTGGCCACCTAAGGAAAAGGATGCCCATGAGACGGATAGTGATTACGGGGGCTTCCGGACGGATGGGAGGCAGCCTCCTGCAGGCGGTCATGGAGACAGCCGATATGGAGCTCGCCGGCGCAATTGAACATCCCGAGTCCCCATCGGTCGGTTGGGATGCTGGGGAGCTGGTGGGGAAAGGCCCCGTAGGAGTGACGATAGGGGGGGATCTGGAGGAATGCCTTGGGGAAGTCGATGCGGTCATCGACTTCACGCGGCCTGAGGGCGCTATTGGTTACGCTCGCCAATGCGCTGGCCAGGGGGTTCCCCTGGTTATCGGGACCACAGGGTTCGATGCGGGTCAGCAAAGCCTCCTGGAGGGGCTCTCCCATCACATCCCCCTTGTCTTGGCGCCCAACATGAGCATGGGAGTCAATCTTATCTTCAAGGTTCTTGAACAGGCGGCCCAGGCCCTGGGCGACGATTACGATGTGGAGATCGTGGAAGCCCATCATCGCAATAAGATCGATGCCCCTTCGGGAACGGCCCTACGTATGGGCGAGGTAGTGGCCAAGGCCTTCGGTCGGGACCTCCATACGCATGCCGTTTACGGTCGACACGGCCAAACGAGCGCACGCGAGCGCGAGACGATCGGTTTCGCGACTATCCGCGCCGGGGACATTGTGGGCGAGCATACGGTCCTGTTCGCCGGATCCGGGGAGCGGGTTGAGATCGGTCACAAGGCAACCAGTCGCATGACCTTTGCCTCGGGAGGGATCCGGGCCGCGCACTGGGTAATCGGCCAACCCCCGGGGCTTTACGATATGCAAGATGTGCTAGGCCTGCGTTGACACCTCAATAGGGGCCGGGTAGGCTGCGCCCCCGGATGGAGGTGGGACTGGCCATGGCAGGCAAGCCGTTCGATGGCTGGGGGAGGCCCCTGATCAAAAGCGCAGAGCGGGAGCTCGGCCTCCCGCTTTTGTGTGTCGCAGGGCTTTGCCCTCTGGGGAGTTGGAGGAGGGCAGTGGCCGGAAAGGAACGGACACAACGCTGGGGAAGGCGGTGACGGAAAGGGCCGTACTGGTCTTGGAAGACGGTACTCAGTTCGCAGGCTACGCCATCGGTGCCATCGGTCGTCGCGTGGGCGAGGTCTGCTTCAATACTTCCATGACGGGGTATCAGGAGATCCTGCGCGACCCCTCTTATGCCCGTCAAATCGTCACTTTGACCTATCCCCATATCGGTAATGTGGGGACGAACGCCGTTGATGAGGAAAGCCCCCGGGTCTTTGCTAGCGGCTTGGTTATCCGGGACTTACCCCCGCAAACCAGCAGCTGGCGGTCGGAAGAAGGACTATCCGAGTATCTGCGCCGCAACGGGGTGGTGGGCCTAGCCGGGGTAGATACCCGGCGTCTGGTAATCCATCTGCGGGAGCAAGGGGCCCAGCGTGGAACGATCGCGGCGGGATCCGGTTTGGATCCGGAGGCCCTTGCTGCTGAAGCTCGGGCTTGGCCTGGGTTGACGGGATCTGACCTCGCGGGGGAAGTGACTGCGGCCGTGAGCTATCCTTTCACCGAGGGCACATGGTCCCAGGCGAAAGGGCCCCCGAAGGCCCGCCCGAGAGGGGACCTGCCGTATCGGATCGTGGCCCTGGATTACGGCTGCAAGCGCGGCATCCTTCGCCTGTTGGTGGACCGGGGCTGCTATGTGACCGTCATGCCAGCCTATGCTAGCGTCGAGACGATCCTCGCCGCGGAGCCCGATGGCATTTTCCTCTCCAATGGTCCCGGGGATCCGGAGCCGGTTGCCTATGCCATCGCAACCCTGCGGGAGCTCCTTAGCACTGGCATCCCCATCTTCGGGATTTGTCTCGGGCATCAATTCCTGTGCTTAGCAGAGGGCGCGCGCTCCCATAAGCTCAAGTTTGGGCATCGCGGGGCCAATCATCCCGTGCGTAATGAGCTGAGTGGCCAAGTGGAGATTACTGCCCATAATCATGGGTTCGCTGTGGACCCGGATACGCTACCGGATTGTTTGGAAATTACCCATCGCTCCCTGTTCGACGGCTGCTTAGAGGGGGTGCGTCACCGCAGCAAGCCCGCCTTCTCGGTCCAGTACCATCCAGAAGCCAGTCCCGGACCGCACGATTCCCATTATCTGTTCGATCAGTTCCTCGCCCTTATCCGCGAGCATCAAGGCCAAGGATTGCCGTTCCAGGCCTTCCGCCGAGAGGCCTAAATGTCTCCCCCTCGCCAAGGCCGTACCTGAGCCACCCCATGCCCAGGCGCACCGATATCCAATCCGTCCTGATTCTCGGCTCTGGTCCGATCGTCATCGGTCAGGCTTGCGAATTTGATTACTCCGGCACCCAGGCCTGCAAAGCCCTTCGGGAGGAGGGGCTAAGGGTCATCCTGGTTAATTCCAATCCGGCCACCATCATGACCGATCCCGAAATGGCGGATGCCACCTACATTGAGCCCCTGGACTGGGAAAGCGTGGCCAAGGTCGTCGAGCGCGAGCGTCCCGATGCCTTGTTGCCGACCATGGGTGGGCAGACGGGGCTCAACCGTGCCCTGGACCTCGATCGGGCAGGGATCCTGGAGCAGTACGGGGTGGAGCTCATCGGTGCCTCTAAGGAGGCCATCGATAAGGCCGAGGACCGAGATGCCTTCAAGCACGCCATGGAGCGCATTGGTCTAGGCGTACCGCGTTCGGCCTTCGCTCATTCCTTGGAGGAGGCCCAGGAGGTTATGGAGTACGTCGGATTCCCCGCCATTATCCGGCCCTGCTTTACCTTGGGGGGTTCGGGGGGCGGAATCGCCTACAATCGCGAGGAATTCGATGAGATGGTGGGCTTGGGACTGGAGGCCAGTCCCACCAATGAGATCCTCATTGAGGAGTCGGTGATTGGATGGAAGGAGTTCGAGATGGAGGTGGTCCGCGATAAGGCGGACAATGCCATTGTGGTCTGCTCCATCGAGAACGTGGATCCCATGGGGGTCCATACGGGGGATTCGGTGACTGTCGCCCCGATCCAGACCCTTACCGACAAAGAGTATCAAACCATGCGTGACGCCAGTCTCGCCGTGCTTCGCGAGATCGGCGTCGAGACCGGCGGCTCGAACGTGCAGTTCGCGGTCAATCCAGTCGACGGCCGGTTGGTGATCATTGAGATGAACCCCCGCGTTTCTCGTTCTTCGGCCCTAGCCTCTAAGGCGACCGGTTTCCCCATCGCTAAGATTGCGGCTAAGCTGGCCATCGGCTACACCCTGGATGAGCTCCGAAATGATATTACCCAGGTTACGCCAGCGGCCTTCGAGCCCACCCTCGATTATGTGGTTACCAAGATCCCCCGGTTTACTTTTGAGAAGTTCCCGGAGGTGGATCAGACCCTAACTACCCAGATGCAGTCGGTCGGTGAGGTTATGGCCATCGGTCGTACCTTCCCGGAATCCCTGCAAAAGGCGCTTCGGGGATTGGAGCAGGGCAGCTACGGGCTGGAAGAGCGCATCGAGGCCGAGACCGAGGCTCACGAGGAGATCGCCGAGCGCCTGGACTCCTATCTTCGTACCCCCGGCCCCAATCGATTGTGGTACATCGCCGACGCCTTTCGCCATGGCATGACCCTGGAAGACGTTTTCGAGCGGACGTGGATCGATCGTTGGTTCTTGGCCCAGATCCGAGAATTGGTCAGCCTCGAGGACGAGCTAGCCGGTCGGATCCTGGAAGACCTCGACGCAATCACCCTGCGCGCCTATAAGCGGCTGGGATTCGCGGACCGGCGCCTAGCCGGCCTGCTGGGGAGTCGGGAGACCTCGGTACGGGTTTATCGGGCGAGGCTCGGGGTACAGCCGGTGTACAAGCGGGTGGATACCTGTGCCGGAGAATTTGCCTCCTATACCCCTTATTTGTACTCCACTTACGAGGAAAGCGGCGAGGCTCGGCCAAGCGATCGCCGTAAGATGTTGGTCCTAGGATCGGGACCCAATCGGATTGGTCAGGGAATCGAGTTCGACTACTGCTGTGTCCATGCAAGCTTGGCCTTGGCGGAGGATGGTTTTGAGACCATCATGGTCAACTGCAACCCTGAAACGGTCTCCACCGATTACGACACTTCGGACCGACTCTATTTCGAGCCACTGACCCTAGAGGACGTCCTCGCTATCGTGGAAGTGGAAAAGCCGGGTGGGGTAATCTTGCAGTTCGGGGGCCAGACTCCGCTCAAGCTGGCCAATGAGCTGGAGGCGGCGGGTGTTCCCATCATTGGAACAGCGCCCGACACCATCGATCTGGCCGAAGACCGGGAGCGGTTCCAGCACCTGATCGGCCGATTGGACCTAGCCCAGCCGCCCAATTGCGTGGCTACGACTCCTGCCCAGGCTCGGGAGCGGGCCCGCGATATGGGCTATCCCCTGCTGATGCGACCCTCCTATGTCCTGGGAGGGCGTGCGATGCAGATCGTCTATTCGGAAATGGAGCTCGACCGTTACATGACCGAGGCTGTCCGGGTATCGGAGGAGCATCCGGTGCTTTTGGATCGCTTCCTAACGGAGGCGCGTGAGCTGGACGTGGATGCCGTGGCCGACGGGGAAAGGGTGATTATCGGGGGGGTCATGGAGCACATTGAGGAGGCTGGTGTTCACTCGGGGGATTCGGCCTGTAGCCTTCCCCCCCACCATATGGGGCTGGAGGTCCTGGAGGAGGTCCGGCGTCAGACGCGGATGCTAGCCCGGGCATTGCATGTGGTGGGCTTGATCAATGTCCAGTTTGCTGTCCAGAAAAGCAAAGTGTATGTTTTGGAAGTGAATCCCCGAGCAGCGCGTACGGTCCCGTTTGTTTCTAAGGCCACTGCCCGTCCTCTAGCTAAGATTGCGGCACGAGCCATGGCTGGACGCAGCCTTGCTGAGCAGGGGGTGGTAGGGGAGATCGTTCCTCCTTTCTACTCGGTCAAGGAATCCGTGTTCCCGTTCATCAAATTCCCCGGTGTGGATACCCTCCTGGGACCGGAGATGAAGTCCACCGGGGAAGTTATGGGTATTGGGGAGAGCTTTGGTGCGGCTTATGCCAAGGCCCAAATCGGAGCGGGGGTGCGCCTCCCCGAGAGGGGCCGCGTATTCGTTTCTGTTCGCGATGCGGATAAGGAGGGTATCGTTCCCATTGTGCGTCGCCTAGCCGAGCTTGGCTTCGAGTTTGTGGCTACTCGAGGCACTGCGGTTGCCTTGCAGGAGGCGTCGATTCCCGTCACTGTGGTAAATAAGGTGAAGGAGGGCCGACCCCATATCGTCGACCGAATCAAGAATCATGAGATCGATATGATCTTCAACACGGCCGCTGGCAAGAGCGCGGTAGCCGATTCCTATTCCATTCGTCGGACCGCTCTCCAGCATGGGGTGACCTATTTCACGACCTTGGCTGGAGGGGAAGCTTCCGCTGCAGCGGTCGCCCGGCTGCGGGAAGCACCCATGCAGGTCCGAAAGCTCCAGGAATTGGCCCAACTGCGAGAGGAAGAACCGGCATGAGCGATCAGGTCCCCATGACGAAGGCCGGCATTCAGAAGCTCAAGGAGGAGTTGCAGCGGCTCAAGCACGAAGAGCGCCCCAAGGCGGTGGAAGCTATTGCCACCGCTCGGGAGCATGGCGATCTGGCGGAAAACGCCGAATATGACGCCGCCAAAGAGCAGCAAGCCTTCATTGAATCGCGAATCCGCGAGCTGGAGGACAAGATCGCTCGGGCGCGGGTGATCGATCCGGCGGAGATCGACATGGAGACGGTGGCCTTTGGCGCGACGGTCACCTTGGTGGATGAGACGGCTGGCAACCGGGTAAGCTACCAGATCGTGGGCGACGACGAGGCCGATATCAAGGACAATAAGATCAGTATCAATGCCCCCCTTGCTCGAGCCTTGATCGGACGGGAAGAAGGGGAGATGGTGGAAGTCCAAGCGCCCGGAGGAACTCGGAACTATACGCTTGAGGCGATCGAGTATAAATGATCTGGAACGCTCTCAGGGGGGTAAGAGGGATGGGCGTTGGGAGGGTCTGAATCGGCTAGCCGCGGTGCATTCAGGGAGCGATGGGGGAATCGAATGGCGGATGAGGCGCAAGCTAGGGGGAACAATCGGCTTCTAGCGAAAGCGAAGCGGGAAGCGGCTGCCTTGCTATTAGGAGCGCCTTTCTACGGCATCGTCATTGCCCTCACCCTGCCGGGCTGGAGCAAGCTTGCTGCCTTGGCGGTTTACGGAGTGGTTACAGGAGCCTGGGTGGCTGGGCGGGGGCGACGGGCTTTGGTGGCTAGGGCTGAATCCGCGCCGGGCTGAGCTTGAAAGACCCCTTGAGGCCCTGCATAAGCGGCTACAACAAGGTGTCGCACTCGGCTCTAGGCTGGATTCCCTCAGGAGGGATCTCGCTTTAGACTTGTCTAGCCTTAGACTGGGGGGAAACCGAGAGCACTTAGCTTGGTCTAACAGGGTAGTGTGAAGAAGATGTAAACAAAAGGACCAGAGTCGGTGGTGGGCGATTGGGAGGGAGCTCCAATGGCCTACCCCTTATTAAAAGTCCTGGTCCCGGCCAACTCAAGAGCCGGGCATTTCGTGATTGAAACGGGGCATAGGCCCCAGCGGACGAGCGGATGAGGTGCAACTTTGAATAATATCACGAAGAACATCGCCCTGTGGGTAGTGATCGGGCTGGTGCTCCTCATAGTATTCCAGAGCTTTTCCCAGACCAGTGAGCGGCCCGGTCAGCAGGTAAGCTTCTCCGAATTCATGCATCAGGTGGAGCGAGGAGAGGTTACTCGGGTGACCGTCAAGGGCAACAAGATCAACGGCACCTATCTGAGTGGTAAGCCGTTCTCCACCTATGCCCCCAAGGACTCCGGGTTCGTCCAGGAGCTGCGTAAGCACGACATCGCCATTACGGCCAAGCCGGAAGAGCAGACGTCCATGCTGACCTCCATCCTGATCTCCTGGTTCCCGTTCTTGCTCCTCATTGCTGTGTGGATCTTCTTCATGCGGCAGATGCAAGGCGGTGGGGGCGGTGGACGAGGCGCGATGTCGTTTGGCAAGAGCAAGGCCAAAATGCTCACCGACGACAGCAACAAGGTTCGGTTCGAGGATGTCGCCGGTGTGGATGAGGCCAAGGAGGAAGTCGAAGAACTGGTCGATTTCCTGAGTGAGCCCGAGAAGTTCCAGAAGCTTGGGGGAGCCATCCCCAAGGGCGTGTTGTTCACCGGGCCTCCGGGCTCAGGCAAGACCCTGCTGGGGAAGGCCATTGCCGGTGAGGCTGGGGTTCCCTTCTTCTCCATCTCCGGTTCGGATTTCGTGGAGATGTTCGTTGGAGTGGGGGCCTCCCGAGTGCGGGATATGTTCCAGCAAGCCAAAAAGTACGCCCCGTGTATCATCTTCATCGACGAGATCGATGCAGTGGGTCGCAAGCGCGGGGCTGGTCTGGGCGGTGGCCACGATGAGCGCGAGCAGACCTTGAATCAGCTCTTGACCGAGATGGACGGCTTCGAGGGCAATGAGGGCGTCATTGTGGTGGCTGCTACCAACCGTCCGGATGTCCTGGATCCCGCTTTGTTGCGACCGGGTCGATTTGACCGCCAGGTGACCGTTCCGCGGCCTGATGTGCGCGGTCGCGAGTTCATCCTTCGGGTCCATATGAAAAAGGTCCCCTATGCCGATAATGTGGAGCCCCACACCATCGCCAAAGGGACGGCTGGTTTCTCGGGAGCAGACCTGGAGAACTTGGTCAACGAGGCGGCCCTCATGGCTGCCCGCCGCAATGGCCGCATGGTGGAGATGCGGGATTTTGAAACCGCTAAGGACAAGGTCCTGATGGGGCTGGAGCGCAAGTCCGTGGTCCTGTCCGAGGAGCAGCGCCGAACCACGGCCTACCACGAGTCGGGCCACGCCTTGGTGGCCAAGCTCCTTCCAGGGACCGATCCGGTGCACAAGGTCTCCATTGTGCCGCGTGGCCAGGCCATGGGCGTCACCATGCAGTTGCCGGATGAGGACCGCTACAACTACGAGCGCCAGGAGCTGTTCAATAATATCGCCATCTGCATGGGTGGGCGCATTGCCGAGCAGGTCTTCCTGGACCAAGTCACCACCGGTGCTGGCAATGACATCGAAAAAGCGACCGAGATGGCCCGCAAGATGGTGACTGAGTGGGGGATGTCGGAGAAGCTGGGTCCCCTTACCTATGGTGAAAAGGAAGAAGAAGTCTTCCTCGGCCGTGAGGTAACCCAGCATAAGAGCATCTCTGAGATCACCGTCCAGGAGATCGATACGGAGGTCCGTTCCATCATTGAGACCCAGTACAAGCGGGCACGCCAGCTTATCGAAGACAATCGGGATACGTTGGAGCGGATGGCCGAGGCCTTGCTGCAGTGGGAGACCCTGGATGCAGCTCAGGTGAATGATATCATGGAAGGCCGAGATCCTCGGCCGCCCGAAGGGGCCGAAGGCGAAGGGCCGGGACCTCAGCCAACGCCTTCCGACGAGGATTCTGGCGGCGAAGTGGGAGCCGCGGGGGGTACCCCTGTGGAACAGCCATAGGGCCCCCAAGCCCTCCCCTGAAGGGCGCGGACCGATTACGGCCCGCGCCTTTTTTTGCTAGCGCGAATGGAAGCGGAGTTCGCATGGACCGAGGACTGGTCCTTGGAAGCCGTTTGCTGAGGCGGGATCGCCCTCGGATCATGGGGGTGATCAATGTTACCCCCGATTCTTTCAGTGACGGGGGCCGTTATTTGGCCCCTGATAGGGCCTTAAGGCAGGCCCAGACCTTGGTAGCTCAGGGGGCCGATATCCTGGACGTGGGGGGCGAATCAACTCGCCCCGGGGCGGCGGAGGTGCCGGTAGAGGAGGAGCTGGAACGCGTCTTACCTGTGGTGGAGGCGTTGGCTGACTTCGCAATCCCGATCTCCGTGGATACCCGGAAGGCGGCGGTGATGCGGGCGGCTGTCGCTGCTGGGGCAGCCATGATCAATGATGTATCGGCCCTCAGGCATGATCCGGAGGCCTTAACTGCTGTCGCTGAGCTGCAGGTCCCCGTGTGCTTGATGCACATGCAGGGCACCCCGGGAACCATGCAGAACGATCCTCGCTATGAGGATGTTGTGACCGAAGTGCGCGCCTTCCTCGAGGAGCGTGCACGGCAGTGCCTTGGGGCCGGTGTGCCAGCCTCACGGATCCTGATCGATCCCGGCATTGGCTTTGGCAAGACTCTAGAGCACAATTTGGCCCTGTTGAGCCGGCTGGACTCGTTCGCTGATATGGGTTATCCGCTAGTGGTGGGAACCAGTCGTAAGTCATTGATCGGACAGGTTTTGAATCGTCCTTTGGGGGACCGACTCTACGGCGATTGCGCTGTTGTGGCCTGGTCGGTGAGTCATGGAGCCGATATTGTCCGGGTCCACGATGTAGGCCCCATGCATGAAGTGGCTACCATGATTCAAGCCCTCCGGACTGGGGGGCAAGGGTTCTAGGCGAGGCTTGGGCCCTGCCTTGAAAGTCCCTGGGCCTGTGAGGCCGGGGTTATGCCTGGGACGCCGTTGACGAGGAACAGGGGGAAAGGATGGGCGAGAATGAGCCGCTTTTCGGGACCGACGGTGTACGGGGCCGGGTAGGGGAGGGACCGATTGCCCCCGAGCCGGTCCTGAAACTGGGATGGGCCGCGGGAGCCGTTCTGACCGCTGGTAACGAGGACCATCCCCGAGTCGTAATCGGAAAGGATACGCGGGTCTCGGGCTACCTTCTGGAATCGGCCCTTGAGTCTGGTTTGTCGGCTGCGGGCGTGGATGTCCTCCTGCTGGGTCCCATGCCGACGCCGGGCATTGCCTACCTTACCCGGGCACTGCGCGCGGATGCGGGGGTAGTGATCTCCGCTTCCCACAATCCTTTTGAGGATAACGGGATTAAGCTGTTCGGTCCCGATGGCTACAAGCTCCCCAATGAGCTTGAGGCTGCCATCGAGCGCCACATGAGTAGCGAGATAACCATTGCCGAGCCGAGACGCCTGGGGAAGGCCTCTCGGCTTGAGGATGCGGGGGGACGCTACATTGAATTTTGTAAGCACACCTTCCCCAAAGAGCTGACGCTTGAGGGCATGCGACTGGCAGTGGACTGTGCCAATGGCGCTACCTATCGGGTGGCGCCCCAGGTCTTTCGGGAGCTTGGGGCCGAAGTCTCTGAGCTGGCTAGCCAGCCGGATGGGTTCAACATCAACGCTGATGTGGGCTCCCTCTACCCCCAGGCCCTGGCCGAGGAGGTAGTGGTCAGCGGGGCTGACGTGGGTGTAGCCTTCGATGGCGACGGGGATCGGGTCATCCTGGTGGATAACCGAGGCCGCATCGTGGACGGCGATGGGGTCCTTTATCTCGCTGCCTTAGAGATGGCCAAGCGCGGGGAGCTAGCAGGGGGCGTGGTCGGGACAGTGATGTCCAATGGGGGACTGGAGCAGGCGCTGGCGGCGAGGGAGATTCCCTTTCGGCGTACCGCCGTGGGCGATCGTCATGTCTTTCGGATGCTCCAAGCAGAGGGATGGCTCCTTGGGGGTGAGCCCTCGGGTCACATCATGTGCCTCAATCGGAATACAACCGGCTGTGGCATCATTACGGCCCTTATGGTGCTGGCGGAATTGGTGCGCACGGGGCAGAGCTTGGCCGAGGCCGTCGCCGAATTCCCCTATTATCCGCAGGCGCAGACTAGCGTCTGCCTTGCCGAGCAGCGCAATGTCCGCGAGGCTGCCGGGGTGGCCCAGGTCATCGGGGAGGTCGAGGCCGAGCTGGGAAACGATGGCCGGGTGGTGGTGCGTAATTCTGGAACCGAGCCCAAGGTTCGGGTCATGGTCGAAAGCCAGGAGGCGGATCGGAGTCGGGCGTTTGCCGAGCGCATTGCGAAGGCGATCCGGGAAGAACTAGGGGTAGTGGAAGCCTGAATCGGAGACTGGCATCCCGCGGCGCCGCTTTTGTGGCAGGCGGGAGATAAGCCCATGCTGTGGTGTGGTAACCTTCGCCCTCCGGTGAAAAAGTCCGGAAGGGGGGCCAGGAAGCCCTGAATCCCTGAACCCTCATAGGGAGGATCCGGCTGAACTAGGTAACCCCATTCATGGAACCTCGCTTAGCCCCAGGTGTCCTGCGGATGTCCTTGGTTCGCGGGATGAAACGGGAAGTCCGGTATGTCCTTGCCCTTGCTCCGTATGAATGGAATGAGTAGGGACAAAGCCGGCGCTGCCCCCGCAACGGTGGGCGAGTGAGGGGGCGGCCTGAGGCCACTGCCCCGCTCTATTAATCCCTAGCAAACCGTGTTGGCTGATTCGCTTGGGATCTCTCCTATGGAAAGGGGATGGGAAGGCGGCCGCCCCTCTCCGGGAGCAAGGTCCGGGTCCTTGCCCCTGGGGATAGCTCGCCAGCCCGGAGACC
>CAYVMM010000018.1:0-14579 GCA_964452535.1 uncultured Gammaproteobacteria bacterium
GAGGTTCCGCCGGAGCTAGCGGGTTGCTATTTTCGATCGTATCCCATTGCTAGGGTGCGTAAGGGTCGCAGAAGTCAGTGGTCAAGCCAACCTCGACGGCTACCGGCTCATGACCGGCGAATTCGCTACTCTGATCATAGGTAACCCTCCACCGGATGTGCCCCGGAAGCTTGGCCAACAAGCGAGTTGGTTCCCCAGTGGCAGCCTTGGTCGTCCAGTCCAGGCGTTCAGCGGCCCGCGTGAATCAGGTTTTGCGCTCGGTGAGCATGAGCAGCGGGCGTTTCTAGTTGCGGAAAGCCATGTTGTTGGCTCCCCAATGGCCGAGCTCGCTGCGGTCATTGGCTGATTGAAAACGCTGGTGGATAGAACGCCTATTAGGAATCCGGCTGCCGGGGGCTGTTTGGTGTCGCGATTACCTTTCCGGGCTTTACCGCGCTACCCAGGCGCTTGAGCCGCTTCTGACGGCGCCCGCGAGGCGTGCCGTCAATAAATGAGTCTATCGTCCCCCGGCCTCCGTTTGACTTCGGAAAACGGAGCCAGGGTGGCCTGGCACGGATCTGGACACCGTTTGAGCACATTTTGAGCACTTACTCGGAGGATTATGAGCACGCCGAGTGGTTAAATTAGCTGTGTTTCCGTCGAGGGTTACATACAGCGTGTCGGTGAGGGGTCACCGGAGCCTTTTTAACGGGGACGCCTGTCAGTGCAGCAGAGGCGATAGGGCCAGTTGCTTATCTGGGCCTTGCCTTTAAGCTAAGGACTGTAGCCAGGGATAGTGCTGCTCTACAACGGAAGCGATCCGGGCCCTGTTGCTGTAGGGATGTGTCCCTCTCCGATTGTTGCCCTGGCTGCCAGCCGAATCATTAATAATCGACACAGATTGACAGGGGAGAGCGATTCCTATAACACAAGCATTGCAACATGAGTTATATATTAGGTTGTGGGTACAATAGACGCTTGAGCTTTGCGGCTCGGCTCGGGGGCAAAGCAGGCAGATTGGCCGCCTAGTGCGGAGGATATTATGAAAACAGGTCAACAGATGAATGGAGTGACGGGAGCCCTCGTCGGCCTCGGGGTTTTGCTCCTGTCCGGCTGCGGCGAAAACGAGCAAGCGGATAACGTAACCGGAAGAGCAGATGGTGAGGACCAAATCGTTGACGAGGCAACTGAACGAGGACTGACGGTCTCGGACCTCAAGATTGCCTCGACCAATATCTTTCAACAGATGGATCAGGTCCCCGATGATCAAGGAAATCTGAAACCGCTGGGCCTGACCGAGGAAGAGATCAAGGGCCGTAACACTTGGATCCTTTGGACCGGGGGAGATCAGAGATTCTGGGATCGCATGGCGCGGACAAGCGTTGGATTAATCGATCTCCTCAAGCTCGTTGATACCAAGGCCGGGCCCAACCGGAGCGAGCGCTTTGAGCAATTCGGTCTAATTAATGAGCCCGGCTTCAAGCAGGCAACCGAACCGGGTCCTTATGGTCTCTACCTCGATGTCCCTGAAGGGGGAGGAGGTTCCCGCAATTTGGGCGAAAAGCCCTATGGTCGGGTCGATCGCCACCTTTACAAAAAACAGGGCCTGCCCTGGTACGACTACGGTTACTCAACCGGGATCATGGGCGTGCGGATCTTCCCCAATCCCAACTTCGATGAAGAAGCCCAAGAACAATGGGATGCCGAAAAATGGCGCAACGATCCCGACTATTACACAAATGAAGACTTGGTTCGCCCCTATCGGGTAGGCATCAGCTGCGGGGTCTGCCATGTTTCCTACAATCCATTGAATCCTCCCGAGGATCCCGCCGAGCCGAAATGGGCCAACCTCGCCTCGATGATCGGCAACCAGTATTTGCATTTTCCCAAGGCTACTGCCCATGGCCTCAGCAAGCGCGGTCCCCAAAACTTCCTCTGGCAAATGGCAGTCGCTAACCAACCGGCCGGAACCGCCGATACCTCGCGCGTTGCGACCGATCACATCAATAATCCCCAAACAATCAATCCCATCTTCAACTTTTCCGAGCGGGAACGGATCGCCCAGCAAGAGAAGCTTGCCGGCGATAGCCTCAATCTCCCCCGGACCAAGAGCGAGAGGCGAGTGCCCCATATCTTGCAGGACGGCTCGGATTCGGTGGGTGCCCTAGGCGCAACCATTCGTGTCTACGTCAATATTGGGATGTTCTCGAAGTACTGGCTAACCCGGCATCAGGTTGGGCTCGGGTTTAAGGCCCAAGAACCGTTCAAGATCCGCCACGCCCAGGAGAACTCCGTATGGTGGCAGGCCACAGAGAAGCGCGCGCCTTATGTGAAGGCCTTCCTCAGGCAGATCCAGCCGATGCATCTGCGGGACGTGCCGGGCGGGGAAGAGTACATTACCGATGATGCCGAGGTCCTCAGGCGAGGCAAGATCGTCTTTGCCGAGAACTGCGCCCGGTGCCACTCGAGCCGACAGCCTGAAGGGATCGATGTAGCGACGACGAACGGCAAGACCTCGGAGGAGGCGAAAGCGTGGTTCCGTGACAAGATCCTTGATCCCGACTCGGTCTTCTGGGAAGACAACTTCTTCTCCGACGACCGGCGCTACCCGGTAACCCAGATCGGGACCGGCGCTGGTCGGGCCCTGGCGAGCAATGCGGCCCGCGGCCATATCTGGGGCAGCTTCTCCTCGGAGACTTACAAGGCGCTCCCCCCTGTGGGGACGATCCGAGTCTACAATCCTCTCCAACCGGATACTCCGGACACTTTCGAGTCCTCAAGCCAAGCCCTCGGCTATTACCGGACACCGACGCTGATCGGCCTTTGGAGCTCGGCTCCCTTCTTCCACAACAACGCCTTGGGCGAGCCTACCGGCGATCCCTCGCTGGCCGGTCGCATGACGGCCTTTAACGACGCGGTCGAGAAATTACTATGGCCTGAGAAACGGCCCTCGCAATTTCAGCGAGTGAAAACAGAAGAGGCAGTGGAAGTCCTCCGGGCGGATCCCGGCCCGGGCCGGTCAGGCAATCGGCCGGGGAAGCTAACCTACCGGAAGGTTGAAGATTCGTACTGGTGGAAGCCCACCACAGAGGAGGGAATCTGGAAAACCACCCAAAAGAGCTACCTCGAGCTCCCCAAGCAGGCTTTCCCAGAGTTGGTGAGAAAACCCCTCGCCGACCACTTTGAGGATGGAATGCTCCGACTCGGCCCCGTGCCGAAAGGGACGCCCATCAACCTGCTTGGCAGCTTTGATCTCAGCTTGAAGGAGCCCGGTGAGGGACCGATCGACGTCGCACGACGGGCGACCAACCTGGCCAAGACCGTGATCCGGATCAAGAGGGCACTTGGTGATGTCGAGGGCTTGCCTCCCGAGGCGGCGCGTCAGCAATTGAAGGAGGAACTGGTCCCCGAGCTGCGCGAGGGAAGCCAGTACCCGGGATTAGTCGTGGATCGGGGGCACTACTTTGGGGCGCACTTGAGCGACGCGGACAAGCGCGCCCTGATTGAGTTCTTGAAAACCCTGTAAAGGGGATTTCACGGACTGAGCCCCTAGTGGCGGAGGAGGGGCATAGCCAATCGCTCAACCCCTCCTCCCCTCCTTATCGGTAACCCAACCCGGTAGCGATGGGCGTAGACCCGACCTGACAGCCTGAAGGGGCAGTGTATGAACCATTATACCCACTGGTTTAGCCGTGCTTTATGGGCCGGCATCGTACTCGATTGGGTGCTTGGTGTACCCGGTATATTTCTGCCGAACGCCACTTTGAGCTTCTTCGGCCAAAGGGAGGCCCCGGACGATCCGTTATGGATTGCCTTTGCGTGTCTCTGCCTGGTCCTCCTGTCATTGTTCTACGTGCCTGGGGCAATCAACCCAACTCGCTATCGGGCCAACGCCTGGCTAGCGGTGCTGGCACGCCCCCCTGGCATCGTCTTTTTCTTATGGGGCTATCCGGGCCTTTATCCCACCTTTGGGATCCTGGACAGCGTGTTATTCGTGGTGCAGGCACCGTTGTTAATCCTGATGATCCGCTCGGGATCCGAGACAAGCGAGAGGACGCTTCTAAATGGGGAAAAAGAACTCAAACAGTCATAAGGTCTTCGATTACGACGGCGCGACCTTTGAGCAGGTCAAGTCGGTCGCCTTCAGCGGGATCTACGAGCACCTGCCTCATCATCGTGGCGTTGGTCTCACAACGCTTGTTCGGTTCTGCAACGATTCCTCCCGCAATCTCTCGGAGAAAGAGGATATCCTGCCGAAGTTCGATAAGCTGATTCACGCCCACGGCATTTGCTTCAGCGGTCTCTGGCGCATTGCCGAGGATTCTCCCTATACGGGGTATTTTGCAAAGGGGGCCGAAGGGCTGCTCCTCGCGCGGGCCTCGGTGGCTGGACCCAAGACAACCCAAGGGCATCGCCGCGCCTTTGGGATCGCGGGAAAGGTTTTTCCCACGATGGATGCGCAAGAGAAGGTCATGCCAGGGAACTTCGTAACGGTCAGCTACCTGACTGGCACCAAAGAAAAGCACATTACCGATATTGAGATGACCAATAACCCCTCCATTGGTCCAGGGATTGGGGCTAACTTCATTAACCGGGTCATCTTCCGCCTGATGGATACCCGGCCAGGCTATCGCCAGCTCCATCCGCTCTCGACACTTGGTCTTCATCGCGGGGACCGAGTCCATACGCCTGATCTTCTCATGCTCAAGCTCTCAGAAGGAATACCGCAGGTCGATCGCCATGATTTCCGGGATGAGCTGAGGTTGGTGAATTATCCGAACAACAAGCTAATCTATACCATCAATGTGCGTAACTTCGATGAATCAGAGTGGAAAAGAATTGGTACGATTGAATTGACAGAGGATGCGATCTCCGAAGGTGGCGACAAGCAGCTGCATTTCTGGATCCCCAGGGATATCCCGAGCGGTACGGCTGATGCCTCGTGACCAAGGGGTGAGCGCAAGAGGCGTTCCCTATGAAGAAAGACTTTGATGTCATTGTCGTCGGCAGTGGCTTTGGTGGGGCTGTTGCTGCTTACCGTCTAGCGGAAGCTGGGGCTCGGGTTCTGGTGCTAGAGCGAGGACGACGCTGGACAAGGGATACCTATCCGCGGAAGCCGTCCGATCCCTGGGTCTTTGAGCACACTCAGCCAGAGAAGTACAACGGCTGGCTTGATCTGCGGCTTTACCGGCGTATGGCTATCGCGCAGGGGGCAGGGGTTGGCGGCGGATCGCTATGCTATTCGAGTGTGGTGATGGAGGCCAATCCCGAACGCTTCAGCTACGGCTGGCCTCCCGAGATCTCCTACGATGAGCTGGCCCCCTACTATGAGCGAGTCCGTCGTATGTTAGGGGTCGAACCGATCCCCAGCGGACAGCAAACAGCGCGTCATGCGCTGCTGCGACGCGCTGCAGAGAAGCTGGGATACAGCGATCGCTTCATGAGTGTCCCGTTGGCTGTAAGCTTTGACCCCGAATGGCATTACGGTTTGCCAGATGCCATTGATGGACGTCACAGCAAGCATTTCACAAACGCTCAAGGGCAAGAGCAAGGGACTTGCGTCCATCTCGGTAACTGTGACCTTGGCTGTGATGTCCAGGCCAAGAACACCTTAGATCTCAATTATATCCCGGCAGCAGAGCAGCATGGAGCGGAAGTGCGACCGCTGCACTTGGTTCGCTCCCTTGAGCCCACTGACACCGGGTACCGAGTGGTTTTTGATCGTATCCAAGATAAGGGTCTGATCCGTGATTCTGAGAGGGCTGAGCGAGTGGTAATTGCGGCAGGCTCACTTGGCTCCACCGAGCTACTGCTGCGCTGTCGGGATCAGGCTCGTACTCTGCCAAAGATAAGCAAGGTTTTGGGTCAGCATTGGAGCCCCAATGCGAATTTCCTAACGCCCGATATCTATCGATCGGCTTCCCAGGTTAGACAGTCCATTGGTCCGACCATCTCTGCCGGACTCGAGTTCATGGATGGCCGTATCGACGGCCAGTGCTTCTTTATCGAGGACGATGGCTTCCCCAATCTACTGCTTAATGCGATTACGGCTAAATTACAGACGAACGGATTGAGCCTCTTCGGTTGGTTGCTCCGCAGCCACTTGCAGCGCGGGTTTCGCAAGGCCAACCCCTTAGGCCATGTGATGTTGTGGTTAGGTGAGGGCCTCGATGCCGCTGATGGGGAGCTTTCACTTGGCCGGCGCTGGTGGTGGCCTTGGCAACAAGAGCTCAAGCTCGCTTGGGATCCCCGCCGCTCCGAAGCGGTGATCGATGCGATTGTGGCGATGCATCGCCGACTATCCGAAGCAAGCGGCGGAAAACTCTATGTCCCCTTATATTGGCGCTTGCTTAGGACGCTCGTTACTGTGCATCCGCTCGGTGGATGTGCAATGGGTAGCATGCCCGAGGAGGGTGTAGTCGATCATCGCGGCGAAGTTTTCGGATACCGCAACCTCTATGTCGCTGATGGAGCAATCTTGCCTGGTCCTATTGGACGTAACCCTTCGATGACGATTGCGGCACTAGCTGAGCGCATCAGCGAGCTGATGCGCCATAATAGGGAGGGTAGCTCCTATTACTAAGGAGAGCTCACTGAAGGCGGTATATCGGGACCATAGATTCTAACCGCATCAGGATAGAATGATGAGCGACGCTATTCAGAATGATCCTATTTTCCAACCCCTACAGTTTCCGAGTGGGTTAGAGGTCAAGAATCGGTTATTCCGCTCGAATATCTCCGGGCGATTCGACAACTACGATGGCTCCGGGAGTCACACGCGGCTTAACTGGGAAGAGCAGTTCGCCCGTGGGGGGGTGGGAGCGCTCATCTCTTCGTACACCCCAGTGCACTATCGCGGACGGATCCTGCCGAACTACGCGATGATTGATGCCGACGACAAGATTCCCTTCTGGCGGGCTGTTGGAGAGCGGGTCCACCGCCACGACTGCCGCTTCATCATGCAGCTGAGCCATTCGGGGCGGCAACAGGATATGGGGGGCGTCGAGAACCGCTATTACCGGGCCCCGAGCTCCACCGACACCCAAGATTTCTTCCACGGCATCCTATGCCGGGCGATGTCCAAGACCGAGATTCGAGAGGTTGTCAACAACTTCGCCGAAGGCGCTCGGCGGGCGAAGGAGGCAGGGCTGGACGGGGTCGAGCTGCACGGCGCTAACGGTTATCTGATCACCCAGTTCCTTAGCTCCGGGATTAATGATCGCACCGATGAATACGGTGGCTCATTGAAGAATCGCTACCGCTTTGTGCAGGAGATCGTCGAGGCCATTCGGGAGCGGGTAGGCCGCGATTTTCATCTTCAGATGAAGATCAGCGCGGTTGACTACAATAACGCTCTCTATCCTTGGGAGGGCAAGGGGAACACACTCGAGGAGTCCATCCGGATCTGCCAATGGTTGGAGGAGGCAGGAGTGGATGCCCTACACATCTCCAGCGGTAGCATCTTCCCCCACCCACGCAACCCCGCTGGGGATTTCCCGCTCAGTGAAGCGGTGGACTGGTACGACACCATGCTCTCGAGCGGCGTCCGGACTCGCTTCAACTATTGGATCTTCCGTCACTGGCTGTTTGGTCCCCTCTTCCGTTGGTGGTGGAACCACCGCCGGGGTATTCCCTTCGATCGGATCCAGGAAGGCGTCAGCCTCGAGGATGCCGCCGCCGTCAAGCGCGAGGTCGCTATTCCTGTCATGGTCACCGGGGGCTTCCAGCACGCCTCGGTCATCCGTCCGGCCTTGGAGGCCGGTAAGGTCGATGCTGTGACCATGGCCCGTCCGCTGGTTGCCAATCCCGATCTACCCAAGCTTTTCGAATCTGGTTTGGACTGGTCGGATGCCGAGCGAATTCCCATCGGGCAATGGCCGATCCGGAATCGCCACCCATGCACCTACTGTAATAAATGCTTGATGAATGCGGTGGAGAACCCCGTAGGCTGCTATGAGCTGCGCCGGTACGACAGCTATGAGGAGATGATGGCGGAGGTCATGGCGGTGTTTAGGCCGTCCCCTTTCGATGGGAATGGAACTCAGGCCGAGACGGAGGAGCGCCATTCTCGAGATTAAAGGTTTGAGCTCCCGATTCCGGGTAGCCTCCTTAGGTCGGTACCCGATCTGGAAAGCAAATAAAGGGTTGACCCATGAGCAGACGAACCGAGCCGCTCGATCCGGTCGAGCGCTATTACCGGCGGCAATATTGGCAATGGCGAGGCTTTGTCCTCGTGGCCCTATTCTTGATTGGAACTCTGATCTATTGGGGCATCTTCGCCGACGTAGCGACTGATTACCGGAAAGAGAAGGCGCATTTCAAATACGGCTCGATCGGCTCCGATAGCGGCGGTGGGATCCCTTACTGGATCTGGCGGGTCTTGCCGGAGCTGTTTCCCGAACATTTGCCGCGTCCCGAGGCCTTCCGGGCGCTGCCGGAGGAGAAGCGGACTGGACTAGCAGCCTACGAGCAACAATTCGGCTTCCTCTTTGAAGAAGGCATGGATCGACCGATTGGCTTCTCAAAGCGTCGGGACCGGGGACTCAATTTGGTGGGATTGAACTGTGCGGTCTGCCATACCAGCACCCTACGGGTCACGTCGGGGATGACCCCGAAGCGCATCTACGGCCGACCGCCGGACTATGCGACAAGCCACCAGGGTACGGATGAAGCTCGGGACCGGGTACTGATCCTCGGGATGCCGGCAAATACGGTCGACCTGGGGGCCTATTTCCAATTCCTCTTCGATTGCGCCATTGACAAGCGCTTTACCAGCGAGAATTTCATGGCCTATATCACTTCGAAGGTGGATCTCGGGCCGATCGAGAAGTTCCTATACAGCCGGGCCGTTTCGGAGCTACGCGCAGGCCTTTTGGAGCAGCGGGAGGAATTAGGCTTCATTGAGGAGGTTCCAGCCTACGGACCGGGCCGGGTGGATACCTTTAATCCCTACAAAGCCAGCCAGTTCGGTTTCCCTGTGAAGCGGAAAATTGGGACGGCCGATTTTCCCTCAATCTGGAACCAGCGCCCTCGGGAAGGGATGCAGCTCCATTGGGACGGGAACAATACCTCGGTATTTGAGCGAAACATCAGTGCCTCGATCGGGGCCGGAGCCACTCCAGTGACACTGGACATGCCCCGGATGCTGAGGGTGGCAGACTGGATCGGTTCACCGGCACCTCGGCAGCCTACGACGAAGGCCGAGATCCAGGAGGCGCGGGCCCATCCCTATCCTCGCGCGGGGGAAATGCCCATTCCTCGCTACCCCTTCCAGATTGACAAATCACTGGCAGCTCAAGGAAAGAAAATCTACCACGAAACCCTCCTAGAAGGCGGCTATACTTGCGCAACCTGTCACGCTTGGCAGGGCGATAAGGTCGGAAAGGTCGTTCCTCTCGAGAAGATCGGGACCGATCCTCACCGAGTAGACTCGTTTACGGTAGCGTTAACCCACAATATGAATACCCTCGGAACTGGCCACTGGTGGCGCTTCCACAACTTTCGCAAGACAGCGGGCTACGCCAACATGCCACTCGACGGGATCTGGGCACGAGCCCCCTATCTGCACAACGGTTCGGTGCCCACATTGTGGGACCTCCTTAAAAAGCCCAAGAAGCGCCCCAAGGTCTTCTATCGCGGGGATGATCGCTACGATCCGGAGAAGGTGGGATTCCGCTCGGATCAACCGGTCTCTGCTGACGGACGGAAATTGTTCGAATTTGATACAAGGCTTTCCGGCAACGGTAACGAGGGTCACCGCTATGGCACCGAGTTGCCCGAGGCCGACAAAGAGGCATTGGTAGAGTATATGAAGACTCTCGGCCCCCCACCTCGGGAGGACAAGACCTATGAATAGTTACGCCCTCTGGTTCCGATGGGCCTTGATCCTCGGGCTCCTCAAGGATTGGTTCTTCGCACTTCCAGGCATCTTTATCCCGAATGCGGTACTGGCTTTTCTTGGCAGTGGCGTAGCGACTTTCCCGATCTGGCCAGCCTTTGGATTCCTTTTGTTTACACTCGTGACTCTTTTCTATATTCCGGCAGCGGTAAATCCCTTTCGCTATCAGCCCAACGCGTGGCTGGCCATCCTAGCTCGGTTCGCGATCGCGCTTTTCTTCCTTGTGACAGGCGCAGGGGGAGGTCTGCTGTTGGGAGCAGCGGATCTAATCCTAGCAGTGATCCAAGTCGGTCTTCTGATAATGGCGCTGTACTCTCGTGAAACGGTGCCAGCTTAAGATCGGTCGCAAGCGGCACTGGCACGAGACCCACAACGAGCCTTGGTTAGGGCTAAGGCAACGCACCCAACAGAGAAAGGCCCTTTGAACGGGGAGACAACCATGCAGCTAGCAGGGGGACGAAAAGGGAGCGCTTCCGTTGCTCTGATCGGGGCGCTTGTCGTCCTGGCAGCAATTATTGGCTTCGTGGCGTGGTATAAGCTGTGGCGGGAGGTGCCCCAGCATTTCGACTCACCGGTGGAGCGCTTCAAGTACGGCTCGATCGGGACGGAGGCGGAGGAAGGGATTCCGTACTGGATTTGGCTCGTGCTCCCGCGCGTATTCCCGGAATACCTGCCCGATGAGCCTGGGGGTTATAAGACGCTTGGGATGCAATGGGAGGCAGGGCACGAGATGCCGGTGGGGTTTTCCAAGAAGACAATTGGGTTTCCTCGAGTGGGGATCAACTGCGCTTTATGCCATACAACAGCCTACCGACGAACGACATCGGAGCAACCCCCGGAGCTGGTACCCACGGGCCCAGCTAATACTTTCGATTCCCTGGCCTACCAGCGCTTTCTCTTCGCGTGCGCTTCCGACCCCAGGTTCAATGCGGATGTCCTGCTTGAGGCCATCGAATACCACATTGACCTCTCCTGGTTTAATGAGCTCTTCTATCGCTACGTCCTGATCCCGGAGACGCGCGAGGCCCTCTTGGAGCAGAAGCAACGGTACGCGTGGACGAACCAGCGGCCCGACTGGGGCCCCGGTCGGATCGATCCCTTCAATCCGGTCAAATTCAACCAGCTCGGACTGAGTCCGGAGGGGGACGAGACAATCGGCAACTCTGACATGATGCCCCTTTGGAACCTTGCCCAGCATGAAGGACACGCTTACCACTGGGACGGCCTTAACACCTCCTTGCGCGAGGTGGTGCTCAGCTCGGCCATTGGGGATGGGGCGACCCCGGAATCGTTACCTATTGAGGACCTCAAGGCGCTTGAAAGCTGGCTGAAGGAGGTGTCTCCACCCGACTATCCGTTCCCAATCGATCAGGGACTTGCTCGTCAGGGAGAAGAGCTCTACGGGCAGTATTGTGCCCAGTGCCACGCCTTCGATGGCGAGAAAACGGGAAAGGTCCTTCCTCTGCAAGAAGTCGGAACAGACCGCCACCGCCTCGATATGTGGACCGAGGAAGCGGCTGAAGCCTACAACGCCTATGCCGATGGATACGCTTGGGACTTTGAGGAATTTCGAACGACTAAAGGGTATGTTTCAGTCCCGCTGGATGGGATCTGGCTTCGGGCACCGTATCTGCACAATGGCTCGGTTCCGACCCTTTGGGATCTACTCCACCCCGCACCACAGAAGGAACAGATGGAGGAGTTTGACCTGAATAAGGTTTCGGCTGGGACAAGACGGCCAGTGAGCAAGATCGTCCAGAAAGCTCGGACAATGGGGGTACGCCCTCCGATCTTTTACAGCGGTGGCGAGGTGTATAACCCCAAGCGTGTGGGATTCCGCTCAGCAAGCTCAGGAAACAAGTCGCTGTTTCGCTTTGACACGCGTCTGCCGGGCAATGGGAATGGTGGGCACGCAGGAAAGCGATACGGGACCAAGTTGTCGCCGCAACAGAAGCGCGCGTTGCTAGAGTACTTGAAGACCTTGTGAGCTAAGGATAGAACTCAAGGCCTAAGAATCGGCCCGGCATGGGGTGAACAGTGATGGGAGGGATGCCGGGAGGGCAGGCTCTCCTCCAGAGCGGTTCACCCGTTCCCGGGCTGGCTATAATGCCTCGCCGCGATCCGCGATGAAGCTCTCGCATAGGCGATACCCAAGCTCCCGATAGGCTTCGAGCTGGGCCTCGTCAAAGAATTGATCTGTGGTTGACTGATAGGGGAAGGCCGGGTTGACTGCCTTGTAACCGTAGATATCTGCCGGCAAACCCGGGATCAACGTGCTCTTGAGCCAGTAGAGCACCCCTTCCTTGTCGCCATAGTCGATCCGACCGATGGCGAAGGCGCGCCTTGACACATCAAAGCGCGCATTGAATTCCGATTCGCCGTCGTTGACCGAGCCACTAATCAGGTTGTCAATCCCATAGTCGGTCTCCGGCCTCACGCCAAACCGGATCTGGAAGCCAAAGTCTACGCGAATGCGCTCGATGGCATTGCTCATGTTCTGCAGCGTGAAGTCCGGATCAACACCGGCATCGGAGACAAGAATGCAGTCAACCTTGCGCCGGACAAGCTCGTAAAGCCCGAGATTCTCAAAATGACCACCATCGGTGAGCGTCAGATAGCCGGCGCGCGCATCCAAACCGTAACCAAGGAGCCCTTGACGCAGCCCAGGGTAAAGCAGGTTCGGGGCAAGGAAACTCGTTAGAAACCGGCCCGTTCGGCCGGCCCAGGGGCTCCTTCCCCAGTAGCCCGTACGCAACCCCAGCACCGAGAGCAAAAATGATACGAGGCGGTTACGCATGACACCGCGGCCAAAGGCACTGGCATGGGGGTTAATGGCAGCCGCGGAGGTCGCCATGGCGGTTGCCAGGGTCATCCGATCAGCGAGCAATTCCTCTGTCGGCTGCCATCCGGTGGCATCGCTTCCCGACATGATCGGTGCGAGTACGAAACTGTCGCCGCCGCGCCCGCGATAGCGCATCTTGTCGGAATCGGTGAGCACGACATTGCTGCAGATGAGGTGATAGGGGCCGGGCTCCTCCGGCGAGCACATCGTGCTAAGGGGAGCAACGTTAGCCTGAAACGCCGGCTGCCATACGTTATCTCGCACCGCAACAGGATCAGGCAGGAAGGTCTCGGCGAGGCGGTCCCGATACATGGGCCCGAGGCCAAAGCCGTTAAGATTCACTAACAGCGCCACGAGCGCAACCAGTATCCCCCCCACACCCAGCATGGTCGAGCCGTATCCAGCGCTGCGCAGCAGCTCCGCAACCCCGTAGGCGAACACCAAGCCGCCGTAGATAAGGAGCACCGCACTGATCCAGATGATCAGTCGATTGCTGAGGCCGCCCTCGCCATCCTTACCCCGTTGAGCTCGGAAGAATTGATAGATGCCCCCGAGCACGCCGATCAGGCTCGCCGATCCGCTGTATTGGAGATGCTCGAGCCACACGGCAACATAGGGCAACGAAGCCACAACCATGATCGCGGCGAGCAGAGGCAGAACCGCTCCCATGCTTCTTTGCAGTATGATACTGCCTCGATAGACCCAATTCCCAAGGGCTTGCTCGGTCGCTCGACTGAAGCGAGGCACCCAAGTCTCACTGTGTGAGACCAGACGATGGGCCAGCCAAACCACCCATGTGAGCAGGGAATAGACGACGGCCATGGCAGCGAACAGCCCCGCGCCGAGCAGCGCGACATAAAAAAGCGGTTGGCTAGAGCCAACGAGTGTGCCTTTCATGGGACCTAGTGCCGCAATGAGACCAAGATCGATCAGGCCGTACAGCAGCACCACTGCCAGGGCAAAATAGATGCTCAGGGTGAGCAGGATGACGCGCAGCATCGTAGCAATCAGTGCCCAGAATCCCAGCGGTCGGGGCTCAAGGTAATTGCCGTGCTGGCGAATGAAATCGAGGGCATCCGGTGACTTGCTGGCCGGTCTTCGAGCACCGTAGCCCCTCTGGCCGAAGGGGAAGGTCGTGTCCTTGAGCAGATGCCGGAACCAAGTCAGCGAGGATCCGATGTAGCCACCGCCGGAGACGGTGGCTAGATAGTCCAATCGAGTGAGCAGCCCGTGCTTCTGAAGCGATTGGAGGACACCGAGCCCAAACGAGGCCGAGCGAATACCACCACCGGATAAGGCCAGGCCCATCAACTTATCCTCATCGGCTCCGACCCCGCCTTGGCCCTCATCCCGGCGATTCCGGCGCTGTTGCTGGATGCGCTCACGCTCAGCCTTTAGAACCTGCTCCTCGAAATGGGGATATAATTTATTGTACTGATTGGACATTTTGGACCCCTTTTGGGGGGGACATTCAATCGTATAAATCCGTCCCTGTCGACGCCACATGGCCAGTAGCAACCTGAGCGGTCCCACAGCAGGCCTCCGAAAAGGCCGCTTTGAGCATAGGTACGCCTGTTTGACGTTCCCGGATCCGGGTCCAAGGCCGATTGCGGGCTCCTCCTCCCGCCGTACGAATGCTGACGGGATAGGGAGCCCCTAGCTCGGCCAAGCGGATGTATCCCCGCGCCTCGATCCTCGCTATCCCCTCCAACAGGCCTTGGAGGTGCTCCGCACGGTCTTCCGGCTGGGGATCGAGTCGGGGCCTCAGATGGGGATCGTTGTCGGGAAAGCGCTCGCCCACGTCCGGCAGAGGGAGGTAATCGTGGCCGGTGGGCTGGTCGGGGCAGAGCTCTGGGGTGA
>CAYVMM010000019.1:0-12664 GCA_964452535.1 uncultured Gammaproteobacteria bacterium
CCGCTCCACTGCGTCCTGGATGGCGCCCACCTGGGAAGCCACATCCAGCCCCCCCTCCGTAGTCAGCTCAGCTCGACGCTCCGGGACAAGGCAGCAATCCTGCGGACGCACTGTCTCGGCAAAGGCAACCATCTCCTCGGTCATCGCCATTTCCAGGTTGAGCTTGGTCTGGACGATCGCCTTCAAGAGCCGAATATCCCGATCCTGGATATGGCGGCGATCCTCACGCAAATGGGCCGTTATCCCATCGGCACCCGCTCGTTCGGCTTCCAAGGCCGCGTGCACAGGCTCAGGATAGACAGTTTGACGGCATTGGCGCAGCGTCGCCACATGATCGATATTAACACCCAGCTGAATCATGATCCCTTCGACCTCTCAACCTCTTCCCCCTAACCAAGCGCATCCCTATCAAGGCGAAGACTGCCCCTTGCTCTCCGCCCGATTAAGCCGGGCAGCTGAGCGCAAGAGCGCCCGACTAGCCAGCGGTCGCGAGCCCAGATAAGGGGCCATGGCCACTCGCATCAGATCACGGGCCTCACGCCGCTCAGGCCATCCCAGCTCTTCTTCGCTCTTCAAGGCCCCTATCGCTCGCCCGGAAAAGGCGCGCTCCTTGCGTGCACAAGCGTGGCAGGTCAGCCCCATTTCAGGCTCCCAGGCGTAATATTCCTCTGGGATTATGGGAGACTGGCAAGCCCCGCATCGGTCCCAGTCCGGTGCCAGACCGAGCTCGCGGAGGAGCCCCGCCTCAAAGAGTCGGAGGGCGCGATCTTGTCCTCCCTCGGCCAAAGCAGCGAGGGTCTCGCGGTAAGCGGCGAAAACGCGGGGATAGGGATCAAAGCGGGCACACAGGCGCAACAGCAACTCATTAAGGTAGAACCCCAAATACAGGGCTTGCCCCCTTAAGGCCACGCTTGCCCCCCCCGGCTCCCAGCCTCGAAGGGTGCGCAGCTCTCCCCCTCCTGACCAATGGACCCGGAAGGGCCGAAAGGGCTCCAAGGCCGCGGTGCCTCGGCGCGGACGTCGCCCTCCCCGAGCAACTGCCCCCAGTCGCCCCGATCCTTCGGCGAAGAGCTCCACGCGCAGGCTAGTTTCCCCATAGGGTGCCCGATGTAGCACGAAAGCCGCTTCCAACTCACAGGGCCGGGGCATACGGATCACCTCCGTGTCGCAGAGACCCATGAGGGGTTGTTCTCGCTATTTTGGTCAACCCGATCAAGTGAAGACAACGCTAGCCCTCGTATCCCAGCTCACGCAGGGTGCGCTCGTCTTGGGTCCAGCCCTTTCGTACGCGCACAAACAGTTCCAAATGGACATGGCCAGCAAGCAAGAGTTCGATAGCCGCACGGGCCCGACTTCCAATCTGTTTGATCTGGCGCCCCCCTCTACCCAGCATAATGGCCTTCTGGGTCTCACGCTCCACCAGGATGCTGGCCTGGATGCCAATGAAGGCCTCCTGTTCCTCAAAGCGATCCACAACCGCCTCAGTCGCATAAGGGACCTCTTGGCCAAGCTGCTGGAAGACCTGCTCACGGATCAGTTCGGCGCAGAGAAAGCGCAGGCTCTTGTCGGTCAGCTGATCTTCTGGAAACAGCAGCGGCCCCTCTGGCAGCCGGCCTGCTAGCTCCGCTAACAGCGGCTCAACATTTTCCCCCTTACGAGCCGCCATGGGGACAAAAGCGGTGAAGGGGTAACGATCCTCAAGCCTTTGCAGATACGGCAAGAGCCTCTCTCGGGGAGTAACCCGATCGATCTTGTTAACCACGGCAATAACCGGGGCTTCCACTCCCTTGATCTGTGCCGTTATGGCCTCCTCTCCCGCCGTCCAGCGTAGGGCCTCTACCACGAGGACAATGGCGTCCACCCCCTCTAGGGCATTAGCGGCCGCCTGAACCATGTAACGGTTCATCTGACGCTTGGAGCGATGGATGCCTGGGGTATCCATGAATACCATTTGATAGGCCTCGGTGGTATGGACACCCAAAATCCGATGACGAGTAGTCTGAGGCCGATGGGAGACGATGGCAAGCTTTTCCCCCAGGATGCGGTTCATGAGAGTCGATTTACCTACATTGGGACGACCTACCAAGGCGATCAAGCCGCTTCGGAAGGCCCCCCTCCCCATGCCTGCCCTAGTCATCGGCTACTCCAAGCTTGCGCAACATCTCCTGGGCCGCCTCTTGTTCAGCACGGCGCTTACTTGTGCCTTCCCCACGCACGGACTCTTGCTTCTCCACAACGCACTCAATAAAGAAACGGCGGGCATGATCTGCGCCTTGAGTCCCCACCAAAACGTAGTTGGGGAGGGGCCTTCCTTGGCTTTGTAGGTACTCCTGGAGACGGGTTTTGGGATCCTTGATCGTCATGTACGGATCCACGGCCTGCATCCAATCCGCCCATAGGCGATGGACTACCGGCTCCACAGCCTCTACCCCTCCTTCGAGTAGGACGGCACCTAACAAGGCCTCCAATGTATCGGCCAGAATGGACTTGCGCCCGTAACCCCCCGCCTTGCGCTCCCCAGAGCCCAGATAAATGAGGGACCCCAGATCCAGATCCTCAGCGATTGCAGCTAGGGTCTCGGTACGAACCAGGGCAGCTCGCATCCGGGACAGGGTCCCCTCCCGCTGATAGGGATGGGCCTCGAAGAGCCAGCGCGCCACAAGGAAATTCAGGGCACTATCGCCTAGGAATTCCAAGCGCTCATTGTTCTCGGCAGCAGCCGAGCGATGGGTCAGGGCCCGGCGAAGGAGGGCCGGATCCCGGAACCGATAATCGATCCGCTCTTGTAGAAGCGCCTCATCCACCGCTGGCCTCCAACTAAGCGAAGGACCTCCTCCAACTGGCGCAGGTCGTCATTGGGCTTTTCCCCATTTCTGCCCTGCGGGTGATGCGTCTTCCCTCCTACGACCCGGCACCATGGGCACTGTAAGGGCTCTATGGGCCCTCCTTTCGCGACCCCTTTATGAGATCCCCAACCCCAGACGATTCCAACGGGGAGCGTTGCGGTAGCCATCCCAGGACCACCATATCAAGAAGGCCTCTCCCAGGATGTTCTCCGCCGGGACAGTTCCCCAGTAGCGGCTGTCCTTACTGTTGTTCCGATTATCCCCCATGACAAAGTACTCGCCTGGGGGAATCCGGATGGGGGAATTGATCTCTCGGTAGCTGCGTCCCTCGGTATAGAGTACGGAATACCGATGAGAGGACGTCTGCTCTTCATAGCGTTGGGCCCGAGCCCGACGATTCTCCGAGGCTCGAAAGACATGCCGGCCCTTTGCACTGGTAGGAACTTGCTTGCCATTGATGAACAGATGTTTATCCCGGAAGGCGACGCGGTCTCCCGGTAGAGCCACGATCCGCTTGATGTAGTCTATGCTTTCGTCGCGGGGATACTCGAAGACGATCACGTCGCCGCGCTGGGGCGATTCGCCTTCGGTAAACCGCCACCCCACTAAAGGGATGCGCAGGCCGTACTCAAATTTGTTAACCAGGATAAAATCCCCTACTTTGAGGGTCGGCCGCATGGAGGAAGAGGGGATCTTGAAGGGCTCCACCACGAAGGATCGCACCAACAGCACGACCAAGATAACTGGAAAAAGCGAAGCAGGGATATCCAGCCAGGCGCTGCGTTGCTGCGAAGAGGTCCCGCGCAAGCGCTCGGCGATGCGGACCCCGATCCAAATGGCCCCCGTAACGACTAGGGCAATAACCAGTATCCGGGTAAAGTTCATTGATCGTCCACTGAAAGGGCGGCAAGGAATGCCTCCTGCGGAATGGTGACCGAGCCCACTTGTTTCATTCGCTTTTTCCCTTCCTTTTGCTTTTCTAGTAACTTGCGTTTGCGTGTGACATCGCCGCCGTAGCATTTGGCGGTCACATTCTTGCGCAGGGCCTTGACTGTTTCCCGGGCAATTATCCGACTGCCGACGGAGGCCTGGACGGCGATGTCGAACATCTGCCGGGGGATCATCTCCTTGAGCTTGCGGGTCAGCTCTCGTCCCCGAGCGTAGGCCTGATCCCGATGGACAATGAGCGAAAGGGCGTCCACGCGGTCCCCATTGACCTGGATATCCAATCGGACCAAATCGGCTTGTTGATAGCCGCTGACCTCGTAGTCAATCGAGGCATAGCCCGAGGTGGCGGATTTCAATCGCTCAAAGAAATCAGTTACCACTTCGTTCATCGGGAGCTCATAGGTCACCATTACCTGACCGGCGTCGGTGTAGTGGAGCGATTTTTGCCGCCCCCGTTTTTCCTCCGCCAGTCGGAGGACCTCTCCCACATAGGCCTGCGGCACCAGGATGTTAGCGAGCATGACCGGCTCTTCAAGGGCCTCAATCTGACTGGCTTCGGGCAATTCGGCCGGATTCTCTACCCGAAGCACGCGCTGATCGAGCGTATGGACCCGATAGAGTACCGTGGGGGCAGTGGTAATCAGCTCAAGGCCGTACTCTCGCTCCAGACGCTCCTGGACAATCTCCAAGTGAAGCTTACCCAGGCAACCGCAGCGGAAGCCAAAACCCAGGGCATGGGAGGTCTCGGGCTCATACTGCAGGCTGGAGTCGTTCAGGCGTAGCTTGGCTAGGGCATCACGCAGTTCCTCATAACGGCCCGAATCCACCGGATAAAGCCCTGCGAACACCTGCGGCTTAACTTCCTGGAAGCCGGACAAGGGCTCTGGGGCCGGACGATCCGCCTCGGTAATGGTGTCCCCCACCTTGGCCCCATCCACGTCCTTAATCCCGGCAATGACAAAGCCAACCTCACCGGCCTCCAGGGCCTCCACCTCTAACGGTTTGGGTGTCATCACGCCTGTGGTGCTCACCGTGAAGGTACGCCCTGTAGCCATCATGCGGATGCGCTGGCCTTTGACGAGCCGACCATCGAGCACTCGGACCAGGGCGATAGCCCCCTGGTAGCGGTCGTACCAGGAATCCACCACAAGGGCCTTGGTAGGGCCCTCGGGGTCTCCTTCAGGAGCGGGGACCTTATGAACCAAGCGCTCCAGGACCTCCCGGATCCCGAGGCCCTCTTTGGCACTTACCTGGATGGCTTCGTCGGTCTCGAGGCCAATGACCTCCTCGATCTCGTGCGCAACTTGCACGGGATCCGCACTAGGCAAATCGATCTTGTTCAGGACTGGGATAACTTCCAGATCGTACGCTACGGCCTGATAGGTATTGGCGACGCTCTGAGCCTCCACCCCTTGCGAGGCGTCTACCACCAGGAGGGCTCCCTCACAGGCTACCAAGGAGCGGGAGACCTCATAGGAAAAATCGACATGCCCAGGCGTATCAATCAGGTTTAGGGTATAAGTCCGGCCATCGGCGGCTGGATAGAGCAATCGAACGCTCTGGGCCTTGATGGTGATGCCCCGCTCACGTTCCAGCTCCATCCCATCTAGGACCTGCTCGCTCATTTCGCGATCGGCAAGTCCGCCACAAGCCTCGATGAAACGATCAGCCAGAGTGGATTTGCCGTGGTCAATATGGGCGATGATGGAGAAGTTGCGAATGCCTGCGAGCTTCAAAGTGCCTCCCACGACAGCACAGTGGGCGTTCAAGACATAAGCGAGGGACCGGCCACGGGGGACCGGTCCCTCATGTTCGGGAGCGGACCGGACTAAGGGATTCGAATGGGCAAGAACAACGCCTTTTGCCCCCGGCGCACCAGCATGGGCACAACCTCTCCTGAGGGAAGAGCAGCCACCAGCTCAGCCAACTGGCCCGGGTTGGCCACATCTTGATTGGCCAGCTTGAGAATAATGTCCCCGGCCTGGACCTTGGCAGAGCGCGCCGGTTCTCCTCTTATCTCAGCCACTGCCACGCCCCTGCCTTCCGGTAGCCCAAGCCTTTCCCGAGCCTGACGTGGAACCGGGCGAACCCGCATCCCCAAGACTTCTTTGGTCTGCTCACCGCTCGAGGCGGCTTCCTTTCGGGAACCGAGACTGACCTCGATCTTTCGACGCTCACCCTCTCGGAGTACGGTCAGCGTGACTTCAGCGCCCGGTTTCATACGCCCGATCTTAGGCGGGAGATCGCTCGATGTCTCGATCCGCTCGCCATTGACTGCGACCACGACGTCCCCCGCTTGAAGCTCAGCCTCATCTGCGGGACTGTCGGTAATCACCTGAGCAATCAGAGCCCCCCTAGGCTTACCCATATTAAACGATTTGGCTAGCTCCGGAGAGACATCCTGGATATAGATCCCAAGCCACCCCCGCCGAACCTGACCGTGCTCCTTGATCTGACTCACCGCGTCCATTGCGACATCGATTGGGATAGCAAAGGACAGGCCCATGAAACCGCCCGACTCGGAATAGATCTGGGCATTGATGCCGACAACCTTCCCCGCCATATTGAATAAGGGGCCTCCGGAATTCCCAGGGTTCACGGCCACATCGGTTTGGATGAAATTGACGTAATTATCCGAAGGCAGGCTTCGTCCCTTGGCGGAGACGATCCCGGCAGTGACACTGTTCTCAAACCCGAATGGTGCCCCAATGGCGAATACCCACTCCCCCACTTGGAGAGCGGCCGGATCCCCGATCTCTACGGTGGGCAGATCGGAGACCTCTACCTTGAGCAGAGCCACATCGATGGTGGCGTCCTTGCCCACCACTTTGGCTTCAAGCTGGCGGCGATCGTTCAGCTGGACCACGATCTCTGTGGCGTTTTTAATCACATGGGCATTGGTAACAATGTAGCCATCTGAGGAAAGGACAAACCCGGACCCTAGGGAATGGGTCTCAAATTCCCGCTGGGGCCCAAACTGAAAGAATCGCCGGAAGAATTCCTCGAACGGCGTCCCCTCGAACTGCGGCGGGATCTGAGACCTTCCACCGGCGTGAATCTTCTGGGTAGTGCTAATGTTCACCACCGCCGCCCCCTTCTCCTTCACAATCTCAGTGAAGTCGGGAAGAGGCTGAGCCGGAGCGGTAGGCGCGATCAAAAACAGGAAAAGGATGGAAAAACCGGATACGGCAAGACGGGCCGAACGCAGATTAAACATGGAAAGCGATCTCCACATTGCGGATGCGCGCTTTGGGAGCTTCCAGGGCTAGCCTCTGGAAGGGAAGCCGTCCTCGGACGAAGGCCATGAGCAGGGGGCCAAGCGGCGAGCGATTCGAAGCTGGAAACTGGAGTCACTACGCAGCCCACGGTCAAAGCGCCGCTGCCAAAGCCCAGTGAGAGCACCCCCTGCCAGCGCTCCAGCAAACTGCCAGCCTTCCGAATCCGGAAGGGCTGTCGAGCTAGCTAGCGCCGCCACCAGCCCACCCGCCGCAAAGAGTCCAATTAAGGGCGTCAAATAGAACGCTATTGAGGCACACAGGAACCGTTTGGGGGGGAGCGACACCACCACTCGCTCCCCGGGCCTGAGCCGTAGGCCTTCCGGGGCAACCGCATGGACCCGATAAAGGCCCCGCCCCCCGTAGGCCCAGGAATGGTCACAACCAAGGTCTCCCTCCTCGTCACCACAGCAGGGAAAACTGAGCGAGGCAAGGGTGGCCACCCCTGCCTGCCGATCTATCACGCGAGCTTCGGCTTCCGCCATGGTCTGAGATCCTTACTCGTTACCAGCACCTAGACTTTTCGCAATCCCACGCAGGGTATCAGCGGGCACCTCGCCAAGTAAGGTAACTCGGAACTTCCGGTAGCGGAGTAAGCATGCGTGGAGGGCTCCTCGTTGCAGGACCTTGCAAGCTGAGCCTTTTGCGTTCGCAGCTTCGACGACGGGATCCAAGAAAACGGACAGGGTAGCCAAGCCATCGGTATAAAAAAGGTGCTCGCCCCCCTTTTCCTGGCCGCCGTAGCGACCCTCGAGCCGGAATCCGGATGGCAGCTGAAAGTGCTTCACCCAAGCCGGCCTTTCAGCTTTCGGGAGGCGCCGGCGCTGGATCTGGGCCACCCCCTTCGGGAGCTCCAAGAACAGATCCTCGGGCCGTGGCCGGATACCCGGCTCCACCACGGCAAACATAAAGGTCTCCCGGACTTGCTTTTGGGCATCCAGTATCTCGATCTGAAGCGGCAGATCGGTCATCTGATCCCGCCAAATGCGATAGGAAAAACGCTGTCCGTCACGGGCGGACAGCCTGATGGCCTGGGCTTGCCGCCCCGCTACTCGGCCTTCCGGACCCTCCCGGATGTGATAATTTTGGCGAATCCGCTCCAAATCCCCCTCGGAGAGCTTAAAAAGGCCCGACTCTCTGCGCTGCGGACCAGTAACCACCTGATTGGCATCCGGCTGATAGCGCCGCACGCTGGTCCCGTCCCGGGCCAGCTCGCGCGGGGGACCGCTAAGCATGACCAAGTGCTCCCGATAGCCCCCTTCCCCACTGGCATGATAGAAGCGCATGGATTCTACCCCCATAGGCATCCCATGCACCAAGACTCCCTGATAATCCATCTGGCGGGAGGCAGAGAGCATAGCCCGAATCTGTTGTTCCAACTCGGCCTCTGCTCGAGCAGTGGCACAAACCAATACCCCCACCACCGCCCGCATCAAGAGCCAGCCTGTTCGAGCCATTACCGGCCGCCTGCCTCCAACCGGGCACGTTGGAATTCCGCTCGACGACCACTGGAAACAAAGCTTGAGTGCACAGATAAGTAACGCCTGATGGCTGCCTCATCCTCGGAATGAGAAGCTTGGCGGGAAACACTAGGGGAAGCGGTTTCTTGCGAAGACCGCGCCACAGGGGGAGAAGTAGAAGTGGATGAGAAGCCGAAGTGCGAAGGCGAGCTGAGGAAAGCGGTTACCGCTATAATCGCCCCAGCCCCGGCAGCAACAGCCACCCATCGCCACCGTCGTTTTTGGCAGGCGGGTTGCCGAATTGATTCCCCATCGAGGTCGCTCGGCAAGGACGGTTCTTCACAGGCAACAGCCGTCAGTATCCGCTCGCGAAAGCCCACCATTGGTGCGGCTCTGCTTTCTCCGCGAACCAGATTCTGGGTAGTATGGAACCACTCAAAGATTTGTCGGCACTCTGCGCACTCGCTCATGTGGTTAAGGACCTGCTGGCATTCGGCCTCTTCCAGCTCATCATCCACCAGGGCCGAAATCGCTTCGTAATCGCAGGATGCCATCAGCTACTGCTCCTCCTTCTCCTGCTCCTGAGAGAGGGACTCAAGGGCTTGATTGACGGCTTCGCGGGCGCGAAAGATACGGGAACGAACGGTGCCAATGGGGCAGCCCATGACCTGGGCGATTTCCTCGTAAGTCAGGCCATCAATCTCACGAAGGGCAAGGGCGGTACGCAGCTCGGGGGGCAGCTCCTCAACCACCTTCAAAACTTTCCGACTCATTTCCTTTGACAGCGTGAGGTCCTCAGGAGTGCCAACCTCGCGCATCATTTCCGCCCCGCTCATCTGCTCGGCATCGCTAGCGTCGATATCCGCATCAGGCGGACGGCGCCCCTTGGCTACGAGATAATTCTTGGCAGTATTTACCGCAATCCGATAGAGCCAAGTATAAAAAGCACTGTCTCCTCGGAAGCGATCCAGGGAGCGATAGGCCTTGATAAAGCTTTCCTGGACCACATCCTCGACTGCAGCAGGATCAGAAACGAAGCGACTGACCAAGCCGTAGACCTTATGCTGGTACTTGCGTACAAGAAGGTCAAATGCCTGCTGCTCGCCGTTCTTGACCCGATCTACCAGTTGCTTATCCGTTTGGCGCTCACCCATGGGAGAAAGCCATTCCGTAAAAACAGGTGAACGCCAGTAGCCGAAAGCGCAGGCACCGGCTTCACCTGGGGTTTATGCCCCCGTTTCTCTTGACCTAGGGAAACGGGACGGATTCAGCCTAAGCCTAATGTTAGCAGACCGCCTGAGTCAGCCTCAGCGCCGAGACCCCAGGCAACCGTATTCCGGCTCGACGCTTGGTGATTCCGCCCCATGGCTCACCTTAACCGGAAGGCCTGGCTAGTCTCTGCTTTAAGCGGCCCCCCCCCGGCTGTTCCTAAGGGGAACGAACGTTTTGCCCTGGTGCGGCGGTCCGGTTCGGGTAAAGTGATTGATATTCTCCTTTAATAAGCGCATCTCGAACCGAGTCTTGCCTTTATGAGGAATGCCCCTATTGAACTGCTAGCAGGCGCTCTTTCAACGACTTGCTAAAATTCTTTCCTGATTACTGTCAGCTTCAGTTACCGTTACGCAGGTGGTAGGCTAAATCGAGAAGCGATTGAGAACGAGAGGTTCGGCATGGCCCGGGATCCGCTCCCATTCCAGCAAGGCCTCAGCCTGCCCGCTTCCCTGGCGCAATACGGCACCGAGGAGCCGAAGCACGTGCCTCGCTCTCTGGCCGAGTTCGAATACCGATTCAATCGCCGTTTCGATCTGCCCAGCCTGGTCGAGCGGCCGGCTCGGGCCACGACCCAGATGGGGTCCCATGCCATTCAAGCTGCTAAAACTGGCTGAGCCTTAGAAGTAATCAGGAAGGTCGTTTTTAAATCGGAGTCGTTCTGACGCAGCCTTTTGCAGGCTGCCCATGACGTAGATCTTGCGACCATCTTGGAATCGGGCTAATCGCTTGGTGCCTTTGATCGCGGCGTAGTTCGAGAGTCGTTCGCCGATGAGCATACGATAGTACCAAGGGACGCCTTTTCGGATGAGCTTTCGGCGCCGCTCGCTGTCCTGCTCGCATGCCAAGGCAACGTTCTGGGTAATGTCCTCAAGGGATCCGCTGAAACCGGCTCGATGCAGGCGATTCTTGAGGCAGTCCAGAGCGTTCGCTCGGCGCGCGTCAGCATACAGAAACAGGCCCTGAGGACGCAGTACCCGATAGAGCTCGCCAAAGAAGCCGGCATCGTCGCCATAGTCACCGGCCGCCTCGACGTTGATCACAACGTCGAACGACTCGGACGCGAACGGGAGCTGCAACGCGTTTCCACGCACAAATGTCAGGTTGGTGCGATTCCCATAGTGGCTGGCGCAGAACCGTAGGGCGTTCCGCGACCAGTCGAGGCCTACCGCGCGAACGGGGACCTCCCAACTTTGGGCCAAGTGGTCGAGACCGCCACTACGGCCGCAGCTTACCTCAAGGACGCTTTGGATCCGCTCGCCCGCCATATGCGAGCGAAGCCGCTTGTCCAGCTCCGTATACATCTGGAGTTGATAGCACTCGGCTCCCTTTCCCTCGGCGGGAGCGAACCCGTAGTTGTTGGTCGTCGTTTCGCCCCAGTCCAATCCATACAGGAGATCGAACAATTCCTTCTTGCTTCTTTGAGAAAACCCAAAAACGGAGGCCAACCGGGGGACGGCGACCATTAAAGCGGTCTTGAGCATGCCGAGCCGAAGCATGAGATCAAGAGCTATTTCGCAAGCCTATATGGGCGCAATGCTATTGAGGAGGCCGGTGCCGTTCGACTCTTCATTGGCTTCTCCTTCGGGTGAAGGGCAAATTTCGCTTCGGAGAGCCCCTTTGGTCTTTTTTTCGCCTCAGCAACGGGGCTTGGCAGCCCCGTTGCCGAGAACTCCAACAGTCTAACACGGGGTCCCAGGTCGGCCTCAGGTCGGGTTCGAGGTATTAGCTTGCGGAAGCGCAGCCGACTGTCGGCCACCGCGGGGAGATTGAACCAGCCTAATAGGGGCTTCCGTCCTCGGAGCATGAGCCGCCGAGCCAACCCAACGCCTCGATCCAGCCGAAAGGAGGGCTCTTCCACGCGGCGGCGTCCCCTCACATTCTGCCCGACCGTTCGCAGCCAAACTGACCTAGCCCTTAAGGGAGGTACGGCACCCCGAATCTTGGCGAAGCGCGGCGTCACCTTAGCATCCGAGAGCTCCGTTCAAGCCACCCAAGCGGGTCCTGCGGTTGGCACAGAGAGCGTTCTCAGGGGCAATCCGGGGCCGCTTCCTGCAGCGCAGCAACCATGGGACCGCCGAGGAACGCAGGCGATTCGTGCGGACTCATAGCGGGCTGTAGCTGAACTTTTGCCCTCCGACCGACGCTTCCACCATCACGCCGCTCTGGGCCAGAGTGAAAATCGCCACACCGTGGCGATAACGCGCGTTGGCGGCCACCCCCTCGGCAGCCGCGATGGCCGAGACCTGGGCGCTCAGTTCCCAGTCTCCGCTGGTAAAGTCGCGAAAGGCTTGCCGGTCTTGGAAGAAGATGACCTCGGAAAGGATCTGGCCCCCGAGCTGAAACCCGACGGTTGCCTGCGAGACACTGGTGCGTGCCACCTTGCGCCCATCGCGGTAGACCAAGCCCTTACCGTAGGCCCCGCCGAGGCCAATCGCGCCTTTCTTAATGCGCGGAAACAGAGCATAAGCGTAGGCTTCCTCGAAAAAGCGGGTGAGGCTCGGGTCGCGTTCAGTGAAGTGCGACCGGGCACGTTCCACTTGAGCCTGGAGGGTGTTGCCAGCCGAGACCGGGAGTGAAACCAGGGACAGGGCTCCTGTGAACGTGGCGATTACGAAACGCATGGGGAGCAATCGAATCCTCCTCGGCCAGTAGCCCACTCGGCTAAGCCGCTGGGCCTCGAGCTCACCCTCGAAGGGGGGCCAAAAACTCTCACGCATGGTCTCCTCAAGCCCGACAACCCCCCGGCCAGAAAGCATGGCCGGGACCGCGTTAGCCGTCTGCAATTTGGCTAGCCACACCGCCGGAAATGGCGGCCCGCCCTAATCGGCGTTGGGGGATTCCTCCTCCCTCTCCTCGTGCTCGT
>CAYVMM010000019.1:12764-14111 GCA_964452535.1 uncultured Gammaproteobacteria bacterium
GGCGGCCCGCCCTAATCGGCGTTGGGGGATTCCTCCTCCCTCTCCTCGTGCTCGTCATGATAACCGTGATGCATCATCGCCTTCATCGCGTGCAGAAACCGGGCGAAGTCCTTGACCTCCTTTAAGGAGAGATGCCCATCCCCATCTTGATCCACCTGCTTGAAGATCACCTCGAGTTGCTTCTCGTGCGCCTTGTCCTCCCGCTTGGGGCTCTCGGTGGCATGGGCCAAGATGGGCGCGACGACCAAGCTCCCCGCCAACAGGAGAGCCACAAAGGGGAACGACTTCTCGGCTTTCATGGAATCGCCTCCTGCTTTTTCCGACTGGAATGATCGAGAGGCCAACTGAGATCCCTTGCCTATCGGTCAAGGATTCGGGGCTTCCAGGCGGTTATTGCGCCCTTGGCGAAAGACGCCCCAGGCCGCAAGAGCGGGGACGGCCCAGGGCTTGGGGGGGAAGGATTCCCACTATTTCAGGCCATACTGATAGTCGTACTTGGTCAATTGGCCATCGCCATTCAAATCCTCGGACTGGAAGCGCTTCTTGGGCACCTTGATTTTTTCGTCTCGGAGCTCCTTGAAAGTTAGGCGCCCATCGTCATTGTTGTCGGCCTGCTTGAACTGGGGCAAGTCCTTGAGCTGAACGGCTTTCGCGGGGGTACCGAGCGCTGGCGTCGCCAGGCCGAGCAAGAGGCTGATCAGAATCCCCATCGGGAGGCGCATACACGGTCTCCTATTGCGAGTTGTGGACCCCTGACGAACGCATTTGCCTTCGCCTCATGGCCCGCTCCCCTAGCCAGACCGTCGACTGGCGCCGCTATCAACCGGATCGAGCCGGGAGGATGGCCTGGGCCATGAGCAGTGGGCCCGGGCATTCGATAAGGCGGTTCAGGACGGCCCGGAACCGCCGCCTCCTTGGGGGTTCCTATCGACGAGGGTCCAATCCCGTGAGGAGAGCTTACCGTCGTCGTTCCAGTCGGCGTGCTTAGCCTCCTTTTTAGGGACTCCGGCCTGTTTGGCCTCCCGAAGGGCTCCCTGCCCATTGCCGTCCTTATCGGCCGCCTTAAAGCGCGGTTTTTTCCGCACCGTAGACGCTGCTCATGATTCCCAAGCCCAACACGGCCAGGGCTACGGCAAGCCAACGGGTCATTGCCACCTCCTTGAGGTGAACCCGTTGCTCAATCCTTTTGGCAGCTTCGGCTTGCCCAAGTCTCCGGCCTAACGGGGGCTACTGCCAGGGGGTGGCAGGGCGCAACTTCCCCTGCGCCGTGCTAGGGCGCTCGCGGATCAAAAAAGGGGTCCGTCCGTTAGGGGGTACGCTCGACGGCAACCGCATTGGCCTTGACCC
>CAYVMM010000020.1:0-14104 GCA_964452535.1 uncultured Gammaproteobacteria bacterium
TTCGCTGTTTGTCGATCCCGAACCCAGGCAGATTGAGGCGGCTAGTCAGACGGGAGCCCCTGTCGTCGAGCTGCACACAGGGGGTTATGCTCACGCCGGCAGGCCAGAGCACCAGGCTCAGGAGCGGGAGCGCCTCAAGGCGGGGCTAGATCGAGCCCATGCCTTGGGCTTAAGCGTTCATGCTGGTCACGGCGTGGATTACAATAATGTCCAATCCGTTGCTGCCTTGCCTGGGATCAAAGAGCTCAACATTGGTCATGCCATTGTGGCTCGGGCGGTTTTGGATGGGCTCGGACCGGCTGTTAGCGAGATGAAGCGCCTCATGCGGGAGGCGAGCGCCTCCAGCGGAGGCTGAATGGCTTCCTTGTGATCCTGGGCTTGGGCACCGATCTGGTTGCGGTTGCCCGAATCCGCTCGGCTTTGGAGCATCGCGGCGAGCGTTTCGCTCGGCGGCTGCTGACCGAGGCAGAGTGGCGAATTTGCCAGGATCGGGAAGACCCGGCCCAGTGCCTGGCCGCGCGCTTTGCTGCCAAGGAAGCAGCGGCGAAGGCCTTGGGGACGGGGTTCCAGCAGGGGATCCGATTCCGAGACCTGGAAGTGCTGCGGTCCTCGGGAGAGCCTCCCTGCCTCGTCTTCCATGGGGCTGCCGCCGACCAGGCTCGGAAGCTCGGCGTCCGCCAGACTCATCTGAGCCTCGCCGATGAGCCCGGCTACTCACTGGCTACGGTGGTATTAGAAGGGGACGATACGGGGATTTGACAGTCGGGGGAGCCTCTGGCAGAAACGCAATCTCGCCTCTTTCAAACTATAAAAAAGGGGGAATGCCGTGCGTATTCAAGTCTTAGTTATGGGCCTTCTGCTAGCGCTGGTCGTTCCTACTGTTGCTGCCCAACCGCTCGATATCAACGAGGCCAGCGCGGCGGATCTGAGGACGCTAGATGGGGTTGGGGAGGTGCTTGCCCAACGGATCATCGAATACCGTCGTACCCATGAAGGGTTTAGCTCGGTGAGTGAGCTCCAAGAGGTTGATGGTATCGGACCCAAGACCCTAAAGGGGGTTAAGGATCAGGTCGAGGTGGGCGAATAGGCTGGAATAGCATGTCCCGGCCAGGCAAGGCCGCGCTTCGGCGCGGCCTTTTTGGCAACTGTCCCCCCTTCTCGGAGGCGCCATGTCTCGGCCTCAGGTTGTCGCCTGCCTCGCTGTCGCTGGCTTAGAGGACTTGCCAGAGGCAGTCGGCGAGTGGTTGGCTTCAGTGGATCTGGTGGAGGTGCGCCTGGATGCGGTTGCTGGTGGTGCGCAAGAGGTTGCTGGCCTTTGTTCGGAAGTGGCCCGGTGGGGCCGGCCATTGCTTCTGACCCCTCGGTCGGCAGGGGAGGGCGGATTCCAGCAATGGAAAGAGGCAGAACGGCGGGATGCCCTGAAGGCGATTTGGGAGCACCCAGCAGTGGCCTATGTGGACATTGAGCTACGGGACTCGCCTGACCTTCTGGATTGGGCCCTGGCTCACTGCCCTCCAGGGTGCGAGGTGATTGCTTCCTTTCATGCCTTTCAAGGCTATCCCGGTGCGGCCTTTCTGGATGGTTTGGCCTCGGAAGCAGCCGCCAAAGGAACAGACCACTTCAAGGCAGCCGTTCATGTGGCCGATTGGGAGGAGGTGGCGGAGCTTGCTTGCTGGACTCGCTTCCGAAGCCGAAGGCAGTCTTTGATCACTATGGGGCTCGGCGAGGAGGGTGCCCTTTCCCGTTTGATGAATCCAGCTTTTGGGAGCTGGGCCTGCTACGGGGCCATCGGCCAGGCTACCGGTCCGGGTCAGCTCGGAGTGGAAGAGCTCGCTCATTGGATCGATCGGCTCTATCCCTAGGTGCTTCCTTGGCAGGCCCCGCTTCGACCAGGGCGATGAAAACGGTTTCATCGCCCTGGTAGGGGCCAGTGGGAGAAGGGGCAAACTTTGGCCTGCCTGTTTCCATGCCGGTATGGGCGCAAAGGACTAAGCGATGACGAAGACCGTCCGCAAAGCCGTGTTTCCGGTGGCCGGATTAGGGACTCGCTTCCTCCCGGCGACCAAGGCCATGGCCAAGGAGATGCTCCCGGTGGTGGATAAGCCCTTGATCCAGTATGCGGTGGAGGAGGCCGTGGCGGCGGGCATTGAGCAGGTCATCTTTGTCACTGGGCGGGGAAAGCGCTCCATCGAAGACCACTTCGATTATCAGGAGGGGCTGGAGCGCCTGCTTCTGGAGAAAGGTCGGGACGATCTGGCCCAAATCTACCGGGAGGTCTCGGCCATGGCGGAGGTGACCTATGTACGCCAGAAGCAGCCTCTCGGGCTGGGACATGCCATCTGGTGTGCCCGCTACTCGGTGGCGGAGGAGCCGTTCGCCGTTCTGCTTCCCGACGATCTGATGGATGCGCAACCGAGTGCCATCGGTCGGATGAAGGCGGCCTTTGAGGGCTCTGGCTCCAACCAGGTGGCAGTCGAGCCGGTGGCCCGAGAGGCCGTTGGCTCCTACGGAGTGATCGATCCCGATGAGTTCGATGGGGAGACGTATCCGATACGCGGGTTGGTCGAGAAGCCCGATCCCGAGCAAGCCCCCTCCGGGCTAGCGGTGATCGGACGCTACATCCTGCCCCCGACGATCTTCGAGCCCCTGGGGCGGGCTCAGCCGGGTCGAGGCGGTGAGATCCAGTTAACCGATGCCCTGCAGGCCCTTATTACCGAATACGGAGAAGCCGTTTGCGCTTACCCCTTCCCGGGACAACGGTTCGATTGCGGCTCCAAGCTGGGCTATCTCCAGGCTCAGGTGGAACTGGGACTCCGCCGAACGGATCTGAGGTCCGGTCTGGCCGACTATTTAAAGGACCGGTTCTTGGGTGCTTGAGGCTTTGCCGGGCGCTTCCTTCCGGGATGCGAGGGGGCTTTTACCCTTTGGAGAACAAGGAGTGGCCCCCTTAGGGCGACGTGGAGCGCGGCTATCATCGAAGGGAAAACTATGGTCCGGGACTGGCGATCCGTCCTGCAGAATTGGCTTACTAACTTGGAGCTCGATAGCCAGCGGCTATTTGATCAGGTCATTAACCTGATCTTTCGTGTCCTTACCTTCCTGGTCATTGTTGCCCTTATTGGCGGCGTTATCCAGTTCTTTCTGGATTTGGGCAAGCTGTGGGAATCGACGGGGATCAGTGAGTCCTTCGCTGCTATTATTACCAACATGCTGACACTGTTTGTCCTCGTGGAGCTCCTTCGCTCGCTGGTCGATTACTTTACCCACCATCGCCTACGCATGACCTACATCCTGGATGCGGCCCTTGTCTTCGTCGTGCGGGAGCTCATGGTTAAGCTCTACGCTCATGGCATTGTTGCCTCCGAGATCTATCCCATGGCCGTGCTAATCTTGGTTCTCGGGATTGTGCGCACCGGCGCTGTTCTTGTCTTTCAGCAAGAGCAGCGGTTGGCCGAACATCTGGCCCAGCGGGCCACTTCGCGCGGCGAGGGGACAGTGCGGGGCGGGCGTCCTCCCTCCTGAGCGAGGTGCCCGCCCAAGGGGGCCCTTGAAATGAGTCAAGATCGGTTCTTCCTCTTCAGGGCTTCCCTCAGGTGGTTCGTAACCTTGTAGGATGGGTTGTGCAGCTCGCCACGTCACAGTCCCGCAAGCGGTTCATTTACCGATGTCCTTGAGCTTCCCGTGAACGGAGTGGTGCCCAGGATGATCTAATCGGTAGAGATGAACTGGCCGCGCTGAACCCAAGGAGGGGTCGCATGCCAGGCAACGGTGGTAAGCAGGAAGGCAGCAAGCACAACCAGTTCCTTGATTCGCTGGAGAGCTTCACTAAAGAGCACAAGGCTCGCCATTGGGAAGGGACGCTCGCAGAGTTCCTCCAAGAGATCCTGCCGGTAGATCCGGCAGGTATTACCCGTACCAGCCATCAATACATCTGGGACATGATCCGCTGGTACGGGACCGAGGTCTCCGATGAGGGAGACCATGTTACCCGTTACAATCTCTTCGCTGAGGATCTGTTTGGGGTGGATGAGGCCCTGGAGCGGGTAGCCAACTATTTCAAGGCAGCCAGTGAGGGCTCGGAGGTGGGTCGTCGTCTGCTTCTATTGCTGGGGCCGCCTTCGGGAGGCAAGTCCTCGCTGGTCATATTGCTCAAGCGCGGTTTGGAGGAATACAGCCATACTGAGGAAGGGGCCCTATACGCTATCAAAGACTGCCCTGTCCATGAGTCCCCCCTTCATCTGATCCCGCAGACCAAGCGCTCCGATTTCCGTGAGACCTATGGGGTCAATATCATCGGTGATATCTGCCCCTACTGCCGAATTCGGCTAGATCAGGAATACAACGGCGATTTCATGCAGATGCCGGTGGAGCGGATCTTCATTAGCGAGGCTGCCCGCACCGGTGTGGGGACCTACGCGCCCCATGATCCGACTACCGCCGATATCGCGGATCTGGTGGGATCGGTGGATCTTTCCAAGGTGGCGGAGTACGGCGATGAAGGGGATCCCCGCGCTTGGTCCTGGTCTGGAGCGGTCTACGCCGCCAGCCGCGGCATGCTCGAGATGATCGAGATCCTTAAGGTCAAGCGCGAGTTCCTCTATCTGTTGCTGACCTTGACCCAGGAGAAGAATGTCAAGGTCTCCCGCTTTCCGCTTATCTATCTGGACGAGACCATCGTTGCCCATACCAACTTGGCGGAGTTCCGTAAGTTTCTTCAGGAAAAGGAGAATGAGGCTCTCCTCGATCGCATGGTCATCGTTCAGGTTCCCTATACCCTGCGCTATCATGACGAAGCTCGCATCTACCGCAAGTTGATCTCCTCCACGCCTACCTTCCAAGAGGTCCACCTCGATCCCCATGCCCTCAATGTGGCGGCGGTTTTCGCAGTGCTGACCCGACTCTATCCTTCGGAGCGGGAGGATCTGGATTTTCCCAAAAAGGTTCGGCTCTATGCTGGCGAGGATGTGGAGGGAATTTCCCAGACGGAGGTGGACCGGGTTAAGGCCGAGCACCCCGAGGAAGGCTTGGAGGGAGTCTCGCCGCGGTTCGTGGTAAATGCCCTGGCTGGAGCCATCTCCCGTTCGGAGAAGAAGAGCCTGACCTCCATGGATGTCCTGCTGGCCTTGAAAGACACCATCGAGTCCGATGCGCGCATGGATTCCAAGCAAAAGAAGAATTGGGTGGACTTTTTGGTCACAGTCCGTAAGGATTTCTACAACCGCTGGGTCAAGGAGGATGTCCACAAGGCGTTATTCGTTTCCTTCGAAGATGAGGCCCAGGAGTTGCTCGATAAGTACCTTGATGAGGTGGAAGCGGTCCTCGACAAGCGCAAGCTTACGGATCCCATTACCGGTGAAGAGCGTGAGCCTGACGAGCGTTTTCTGCGCTCGGTCGAGGAGAAGATTTCCATCTCCGACTCCGGCAAGCAGTCCTTTCGCCAGGAGGTGGTGCGTAAGGCCATGGGGGCCTACAAGCGCGGCGAGCGCTTCACCCTCGATAGCCATGCCCGCCTCCACGATGCGATTGAGCAGTACTTGTTCGAGGAGCGCCGTGACGTCCTACGCCTCGTTACCTCCAGTGCCCGGCCTGACGAGGAGGCCCGGCAGAAGATCTCTGCGGTGGAGGATCGGTTGGTGGCTGAGTACGGTTACGATGAGCATTCAGCCCGGGAGGCCCTAAATTATGTCACGACTCTGCTGTCCCAGGAGTGATAGGGATGTAACCGGTCCTCCGAAGAAGAGCTCGAAAAGGCCGACCGGAAGGTCGGCCTTTTTATTGATTGGGCAGAAGGCTGCTTGGGGAAGGAGGCGATCAAGCGTGCTGATTTGTGGTCCAATGGCTTAGCCCGTAAGGATCGCTTGCCAAACGGCCAAGGAGTGAGAGGAACGCCATGACTGAACAACAACCCAGATCGGGGACGCCCCCCTCTCGTATGGCAACCGATAATCGCTGGTATGACCTGTTTTCCCGGGGATCGCGGGACTGGCTTCGCCATAATCAGAAGGTTCGGGAGACGGTCAAGGAGGAGCTTCCCAATCTTATTTCTGGATCCGATGTCCTCTCGCGGCCTTCGGATCGAACCGTCCAAGTTCCCGTACGCTTTCTGGAGCACTACCGATTCCGGCTCTGTGATGATCAGGAGGAAAGCGATACCGGGGTTGGGCAGGGCGACGGCCAGCCCGGAGACGTTCTGCGGCGGGCCCGGCCTGAGGAAGGCGAAGGGGGGACCGAAGGAGGGTCCGGGGGAGGAGAGCTGCGCTTCGTGCTGGAGTTCAAAGTCGATGACATCGTGGACTGGATCTGGGAGGAGCTGGAGCTTCCAGACCTCAAGCCCAAGGCTACGGATGCCCTGAAGGATGAGGACCTAGTCCAAGAAGGATGGGATAAGCGCGGTCCCCGGGCCCTTCTGGACCGGCGCCGCACGGTTAAGGAGTCCGTTAAGCGGCGCTCGGTTCAGGACGGCGGTACCCCCTTCTCCAATGAGGATCTCCGCTTCCGCCAGCTTGCCCGGCGCCGGCGCCCAGCGACTAATGCGGTCGTCTGTTTTCTGCTGGATGTGTCCGCTTCCATGGACGAAAGCCGGCGGAAGCTGGCTAAGGCCTTTTTTTTCTGGGCGATGCAGGGTCTGCGGCGCCAGTATGGAGAGGTGGAGACGGTGTTCATTGCCCATACCAACCAAGCATGGGAGTTCTCCGAGGAAGAATTCTTCCAAGTATCGGCTACGGGAGGCACGGTGGCCTCTAGTGGATTCGGGCTTACCTTGGACATTTTCCAAGACCGGTACAACCCGGACCAATTCAACGAGTATCTATTCTACGCCTCCGACGGCGACAATTTCGGCGACGACCGGCGAAGTGCGGAAGCCTTGCTTGCTCAGCTCGGCGGCCTGGTTAATTTCATGGGCTTTGTGGAAACTCCGCAGAATCCATTGGAGGCTTCCAAGTCGGAGATGGGGCGTCTATTCAAGGCATTGGCTGCCCGAGATTACCCTGTCGGGAGCTACACAGTGCACCAGGAGTCGGATATTTGGGAGGCAATCCGTCGATTCTTCCGTCATCAAATGCAAGAGGCGGCCTAGCGGCTTTTTTCCGCGCAACATAGCGCAGGGCTTTCTTGTTGGTCCAAAGGAGCGCTCTTTTGGCGGCATTGGGTCCCGAAGCATCGACCAATAATGCGGATCTTGCGGAATACACCCCTCGCCTAGAAGCGCTAGCCCGCGACCTTGGGCTGGACTTCTATTCAGTGGACTTTGAGGTGGTCCCGCCATCGTTCATGATGGAGGTGGCCGTCTACGGCCTCCCGGTTCGTATGCCCCACTGGTCCTTTGGGGTACGCTACATCTACCAGTACATCCAACACCGGATGGGGCATTCCAAGATCTTCGAGGTGGTTTTCCCGGGTAACCCTAATCGAGCCTATCTAGTTAATAACAATGCGCTAGCCGAGAATGTCTTGGTAACTGCCCATGTCCTGGGCCATGCCGATTTCTCCAAGCATAACGAGCTTTTCACGCGCATGCAGTCCCAGGTGGGCTATCATATCGTGGAGCAGGCGGCTGAACGGGCCCACCGGATCGAAGAGGCCATTGCCGACCATGGTCAAAAACGGGTGGAGACCGTCCTCGATGCCGCTTTAGCCTTGGAGCAAAATGTCGATGTCAATTTCCCGATCAACCGGCAGCGCTTCCCGGAGCGCGTTGAGCGTCAGCGGCCGGGCGACCCGGAGCCTCAGGGCCCCTTCCAGGAACGATTCCAGGATTTGCCTGGGGAAGGCCAAGAGCTGGAAACCGAGCCCCGCGGCGGTACCGTTCGGGGGCCTATACCGCCCCGTTCGGAGTACGATTTGCTTTGGTTCATTGCTCACTATGCCCCCGACCTGGAGGACTGGGAGCAGGATGTCTTCCTCTCGGTCCGGGAAGAATCGTTCTATTTCTACCCCGTTTTCGCCTGCCAGATCATGAACGAGGGGTGGGCTTCCTACTGGCATGCCCGGCTCCTGCGGGAGGCGGACTTTATTCCGCAGCAGCTTTATCTTGACGCCATTAAGGCGCATTCTGATGTGGTACGTCCCTACGCCGGCCAGAGCTCCGTGGCCCTGTCCATGAATCCTTACCACGTCGGGTTCCATATGTGGGAGCGGATCATCGAGCGAGAGGGGCTAGCTAGGGCGCTGCAGCTGCGCACGGAAGAAGACGATTTCAGCTTCATTCGAAACTGGCTGGATGAGGATTTGGCAGAGGAGCTTCAGCTTTTCACCTACACCACCCGCAAAGGACGGGGAGGGGAGGAGCAGTTCGTCATCCAGGACCGGGATATCAACGAGCTTCGGGAAGCGATATTGCACCCCAAGTTCAACTATGGAGCGCCTCGAGTGGCCGTCCAGGAAATGGGAACAGACGGGAGCCTCCTCCTACAGCATGATTACCGTACCGACGGGCGGGGCTTGGACATGGATCGAGCTCGGAAGGTGCTGGCGTATATCCGTCGCGTTTGGCGTCGGCCGGTTCGACTACGGACCATCAACGCCAAAGGACGGGAGCAGCTCTTGGAAAAGGAATAGGATCCCTCACCCCCCCGAGCGGGAAGCCGCCGGGGGGATTGGTTGTCGCCGGGGGATTAAGGGAAAGCCGGTGTGGTAGGCTCGGGACCATGGTCAGTGGCTTTGGGGTGCTTGGACCGGATCAGCTTCCGGATTTCCTCCATGCGCTCCTCCGGTATGTCCACCATGAGGAGGATACAACCCCTGTCCAGGTCCTTCTGAAAGGGCGCGAGGCGGGTATTGGGGATGGAGGAGCCCACCAGTCCGGCGGCCCAGGCCCCAATCAAGGCCCCTAACAAGGCCAGCCCCAGAACCAGACCGCCCCCAGTCGCTATTTCAAAGGCCATCAGCCAAGCCACTAAGGCCCCTACCAAGAGTCCGGTCAGCCCTCCTACGACGAGGCCTAGCTCGCTCCCGTGAACAATATCGCTTTGCTGAAAGGAGCTGGCCCTTGGAAGGTCCTCAAGGTCAAGTTCCTCCTGGGCAAGGGCGTGCATGTGACGCTCCTCCACGCGAGCGAGGAGCAGCTCATCCACTGCCTGTCGGGTCGTCTGAATATCCGGAAAGAGGAAGTAGAGTCGGCGTTTCCGCGTGCTCCGGGTCATAGCAGCCTTCCCCTTGGGATACTGGGAAGCTTCCCGATTCGGTTGAAAGTGATAATTGAGACAGTTGCCGAGATGGCTTCGTTTCGCGAGTCTTCGGCGCTGCGGGCAAGAGATGCAAACGCTCTGAGAGGATGAAAAATCAGTCAGGTAACCAGCCCGGAGAGCCTAGCGAGCCCATACCGAGCTGGTTACCTAATTCCCAGATAGCCGGAGGCCTCTCTGCAAATCGCCCAAAGAGAAGCTTAAAGGGCTTGGCGGTCCGCTCCCGAAGCTACGATCCGTTTCCGGCCTCCCGAGACTCGGTTTCCCTTTTGGCCTCAGCTCCTGGATTGCTTTCCCCTTCAGGAGCTGGTTCCCGGTTCGGCTCTCCGCCGGTTCCAGGGCCCATGGGCCCCTCGGATCCGTTTTCACCCTCGGCCACGGGGCCTGGCCAACGTCCAAAGGGGAAAGGCTTAGTCTCCCCAGCATAGGTGAGGAAGTCGGCAACCTGCCGAAGGTACTCAGCGAGGTTGGCCCCAAACCCTTGCAAACGGCGATTGACGCCTCCTGTCAGGAGCTGCGCCAGGAATTGGAATATGGCCACCGCCGCTAGCACGAGCTCGGCGATATTAAAAAGGATCGCGAAAAGCAGCATGTACAAGCCGCGAATCCAAGTTGCCCCTCGGCTCAGATTGGCTTGGAGATCCATAATGCCTCCTTCGCGCGTCTTGTTTATTTGAATGGGTATCTCCGATCCCCCCGGCTAGCGGTCGCTGTTACCTATCAGGGTTCGGAATTGAGTTCCTTAAACAGGGACAGCACACATCGGCCTATTGAAATGAAGTCGAATCTCCGTAGCTCCATTGAGACCCAGCCGGCTATCTGGGGGCATGGCTCCCCAACCGCTTCCCAAGCGCAGGATTGGTAGCGAAAGTGAGACGGTTGCCGACAGGGAGGCCGCGACCTCATTGGATGAATCCCAGTTTGGAACTTTGCCACAGATAATGCCTTGGGGCCATCCCGATGGCTTCTAAGAGGAAACCGAGTCTCGCTAGGGCCTCGAATGTCTGCGGTTTCGAAAGGAGCGGGCTGCCCCTAATGGGTTAGGTAGGTGATGGCAAGAGGCGGCACGTTCTCCGCAACCGACCAAGGTGGCCCCGGGAGATAGGCCACCGGAATCAAGGCACGGGCTCACCGATTACCGGCTCGGAGCGCGCATCCACAAGCCGGGCTAATAAAACCTTGCCCTTCTGGGAAAGGAAAGGGCCCACGGATTGGAGGTTCAGTCCAAGGGCTCGTTGGTTACGTAGACTCGCTCCCCTTCGATCTTGGTGGGGAAAGTGTCCACTGGCTCGAAGGCAGGTGGGGTTAGGGCCTCTCCTGTCGCGATGTCGAATTTGGCTCCATGGCGAGGGCATATAATCTGACAGCCTTCCATTTCGCCCCCGCTCAATTGGCCATTGTCATGGGTGCAAACATCCTCGATAGCATAAAAATGACCGTCGCAATTGAAGACCGCGATTTGGAGGTCGTCTTCTAGCTCGATAGCCCGGTAGCTACCGGGCGGAAGCTCGTGGGTGGTGCCAACCTCAACCCAATGGGCCATAATCCTTCTCCTCTCTTCTCTGAGCATTGATTCCGGTTAGTTCTACCATATGCCGAGTGCCAGCTTGGCCTCTTCGGACATGGCGTCCTTGGTCCACGGCGGCTCCCAAACCAGTTCTACCCGGGCATCCGCAACACCGGGGATGGAGCGTACAGCCTGCTCCACCTTTGCCGGGAAAGTGGCCGCCTCCGGGCAGCCAGGAGTGGTCAAGGTCATCTTGACATCCACTGTGTGATCCGGGTTGATATTCAGATTATAGATTAGGCCCAGATCGTAGATGTTGACGGGAATCTCGGGATCATGGACCTCGCGTAGAGCCCGGATAAGGGCGTCCCGTTCGATCTCGGGAAGCTGGGAGGTCGCTGTCCCCGACTCCTCCGAGGATTCTCCGCCCGGATCCAGATGGCGTAAGGCCTCCCAGGTAAAGGTGGCGCGCTCATCAGTGTCGAAGACCATTCGGAGAGCGTAGTGGCCCATTGGCTCGAAGTGGACGATGTCGATGCCTTCGGCGTCCGTCCGATCGGGTAGGGCCGGTGCCTTCTCTCGGAGGAGACTGTAGGGCAAGTCCGAAATGTGGCCATCGGACCACTCGATCTCCAAGCGCTTGGAGCGGGTGTGAGGCCGAACTTCCATCGGCTGGATGGGATCCTCGCTCATCGTCTATCCCCTATGAGGATAAGGTGGTTCATTCGGTGGTGACCTCCGCCCCGGCTTCGTCGGTCTCTAGGGCCGCGTGGACAGTGTGCCAAGCTAGCGTGGCGCACTTGACCCGGGAGGGGAAATCCCGAACTCCGGCCAGGGCAGCTAGCTTGTCCAGTTCAGGGGCGTCCTCCACTGCCCGTTGCTTGGTACAAACCTCGTGGAAAGCCTGAAAGAGGGCTTCGGCCTCGCTTTGGGTCTTGCCCTTGAGGATCTGGGTCATCAGGGAAGCCGAAGCTATGGAAATGGCGCACCCACTGCCTTCAAAGCTTACGTTTTGGACTGTACCGACCTCGTCTATCCATAGATAGACAGTTAACTGGTCACCACAGAGTGGGTTATGGCCCACCGCATGCCGGTTGTGATCCGCCAGGACCCCGAAGTTCCTGGGGTTTTTGTTGTGCTCGAAGATGACTTCCTGATAGAGATCACGCACATTGGCCATGGGCCCAAATCTCCTTTTCGCCCGTTAATCTTTGCTCTGGGGTGACGGTGAGCTCTAGCCTAGCATTGCCTTGACTTCGTGGAGCCCGCGAATGAAGGCATCCACGTCCTGCCGGGTGTTGTAGAGTCCGAACGAGGCCCGTGTCGTCGCTGGCACCTGGAAGTGATCCATCACCGGCTGGGCGCAGTGGTGACCGGTGCGCACAGCAATCCCTTGGTTGTCCAGGATCGTACCGATGTCATGGGGATGGATGCCCTCCATGACGAAGGAGAGGATCCCGGCCTTCTCCGGAGCGGTTCCGATTACCTTGATTCCCGGGATCTCCTCAATGGCGTGGTGGGCATAGGCCAGTAGCCTACGCTCGTGCTCGAGTAGGTTCCCTAGGCCGATCTCGGTTACGTAATCGAGGGCAGCGTGGAGTCCCACTGGCCCCGCAATGTGGGGAGTCCCTGCCTCGAACTTGGCGGGTGGGGCCGCATAAGTGGTCTTGTCGAAGGTTACCCGGCGAATCATCTCGCCACCCCCTTGATAGGGGGGCATGGCTTCCAGCCACTGACGCTTGGCATAGAGGATGCCGATCCCGCTGGGGCCGTAGAGCTTGTGCCCCGAAAAGGTGTAAAAGTCGCAGTTCAGCTCGGTGACATTGATCTCCATCCGTGGGGCCGCCTGACAGCCATCGATTAGGATGGCGGCTCCTGCCTCGTGAGCCTTGGTCACAATCTGGTGAAGGGGATTGATGGTGCCGAGGGCATTGGAGACATGGCTGACGGCGACGAGTCGGGTACGCTCCGACAAAAGCTCCTCGAAGCGTCCCATTTGGAGCTCCCCTTCTTCCGTAATGGGCACCACCCGGATGACGGCACCGGTTTGTTCGGCAATGAGCTGCCAGGGCACGATGTTGGAGTGATGCTCCATCTCGGTTAGCAAGATCTCGTCGCCGGGCCGAAATTGCATCCGGCCGAAGCTGCTAGCGACAAGATTAATGGCCTCGGTGGCACCGCGTACGAACACAACCTCGCGAGGGTCCGCTGCTCCGAGGAAATTGGCCAACCGTTCCCGTGCCCCTTCGAAGGCGTGGGTCGCCTGTTCCGAAAGGCTGTGGGCACCCCGGTGGACGTTGGAATAATGGGTCTCGTAGAAGCGCCTCACGGCATCAATGACCGATTGGGGCTTTTGGCTGGTAGCGGCGCTGTCCAGATAGACCAAGGGCTGACCGTGCACTTCCTGGCGGAGACACGGGAAATCCTGACGGAAACGCTCTGCGTCAACGTCGGTTAGCCCCCGGGACGGGTAGCCGAGCTCCTCTACCGGCACCGTTACTCCTCCTGCACGTGGGGCTGGGGAAGCCGCTTGACGAGTCGCTCCTCGAGCCGTGCTCGCACTGGCTTGATGCCAATGCGTTCGATGATCTCATTGGCAAAGCCGAAGATCAGCAGATTGCGCGCTTGCTCCCTGGAAAGGCCGCGCGTTTGCAGGAAGAACAAGGCATCCGCATCGAGCTGGCCCACGGTGGCGCCATGGGTGCAGGAGACATCGTCAGCAAAGATCTCCAGCTCCGGCTTGGGGTCCACTTCGGCTTGGCGCGACAGCAGCAAGTTGCGGTTCTGCTGATCGGAATCGGTTGCTTGGGCTTGGGGTTGAACTGCCACCTTGCCATTGAATACCCCGCGGCTGCGGCCGTCCAAAATCCCCTTGTAGAATTCCCGTGAAACGCACTGGGGCTGCAGGTGCTCGATTAAGGTGTGGTTATCCACATGCTGGCGACCATCTCCCAGATAGAGCCCGTTAAGGGTAACGTGAGCCCCTTCAGCATCTAGGGTGTCGTTGACATCATTGCGTACCAGTCGTCCGCCCAGAGAGATATTGTGATGGATTACCTCGCTGTTGGCGGGCTGATATCCCTCAAAGGTCGCTACATGGTAAGCTCCGCTAGCCTCTTCCTGAAGCTTATAGACCTCGATCGCGGCTCTTTGACCCGCGACAGCCTCGGTGACCACATTGTTGAAATAAGTGGCCTCCTCCAGGCCAATGTAGGACTCGATGACAGTGAATCGGGCCCCTTCCTCGGCGATGAGGACATTACGGTAGTGCGCACCGAGCCCTTCGGTGGCCCCCGAGGTCACAAAGAGCAGATGCAATGGCCATGCCAGTCCCCCCCCAGCAGGAGCATGGAGGAAGGCACCATCGCCCATAAGCGCCGTGTTCAGGGCCACGAAGGGCGTGCCCTCGGTG
>CAYVMM010000021.1:0-1080 GCA_964452535.1 uncultured Gammaproteobacteria bacterium
GATCAGATGGAGAACGAGGTGATGCTTCATTCCTCGCCCTCGCCACGGCCGCGGGCTCCTCCCAACAGAAGCAGAACGCCCACGCCGGCAGTAAAGATCACAGTCACCTCGCCGAGGGTATCGTAGCCCCGATAGCTAGCGAGCACGGCAGTGACGGTATTGGGGATACCGATCGCCTCCGGTGTGTGTTCCAGATAGTGGGGAGCGACGTGCTCCTGGATCGGGGCTTGTGGGTCCCCAAAGCGGGGCATATCCAGGGTCCCATAGATTAGGGCCGCACCCATCACCACCACGACCCCGAGGGGGAGCAGGGGCGTATGCTCGGATTCCTGCTGCTCTTGCCCCACGAGGGCAAGCGTACCGAGCATGAGCACCGTCGAGATGCCTGCCCCGACCGCCGCTTCCGTAAAGGCTACATCCGGGGCATCCAAGGTCACGAAAAGCCCAGCGGAGAGCAAGCTATAGAGACCGAACAGCATGACCACCGCGAACAGGTGACGCATTCGGATCAAGGCAAGGGCTGTAACCGCCAAGAAGCTGAGGAGGACAATGTCCACCCATTGCTCGGTCATCGCCGGGGCCTCTCCGATTGCCAAGGTCGCAGGCCCCCGTGCAAGGCCGCCTTGGCCAGTGCATGGACAGCGGTAGGGCTGGTCAAGACAAAGAATCCGAATATGAGGGCCAGCTTAATCGTTGTTAAGGTCAGACCCGCTTGCAGGGCCAGTCCCAGCAGGATCAGGCCGGCTCCCATCGTGTCAGTCACACCGGCGCCATGCAGTCGGGTAAAGAAATCGGGCAGACGGATTACCCCCAGGCCACCGATCAGCACGAAGCCTCCTCCACCCAGGATCAGCACCCAGCTCGCCCCATCCAGAATCGCCCCAATCACGAGTCCTCCTCCGCTTCTTCACCCGAGCCTCCCAGGCTCCCGTATTCAAAGAACTTCAGTACGGCCACAGTGCCCACAAAATTGATCAAGGCGTAAACCAAGGCAATGTCCAGCCCGAAGCCTCGGTCCAAGAAGCTGAGGAGGGCGATCAAAAGCACCGTCTTGGTGCCAAAGAGGTTAACCGCGAGGAT